>NZ_JAGGQS010000002.1:8049-215207 GCF_018613175.1 Bacillus sp. ISL-47
AGAGGGAGCGGGAGACCCCGCAGACGTGAAACGCCGAGGAGCTCTGTTCCTCCCCGCGGAAAGCTAGTAACTGGAGCGGAAATCAACGGGCAAGCTTTAGAGTCCAAAAACAACAACAATCTATACGAAAAGAGCCTATATTAATAAGCTGCTAAACAGCTCAGACAGCCTTTTCTTTAAAACATACCTTCACTTAATAATGAATATTTCGTGTGTACTTTAACAAACTAAACTAAGCACATTAGCCTCTTCAGAAATGGAGTTTCATAAATATGAGCATTATTTTAGCATTACTGGCTGCATTATTTGCTTCCTTTACTGCCATTCTTGCGAAAATCGGAATCGAGGATGTCGATTCTAATTTAGCGACAGCAGTCAGAACTGTAGTCGTTGTCGTAATGGCATTTTTGATGGTGGTTATAACGGGACAAACTGGCAGCATCTTGACGGTATCCATGAATTCTTACATATTCCTCGTCCTTTCAGGTTTGACAACTGGGTTATCGTGGATCTGTTTTTTCAAGGCCATCCAAATTGGTGATGTGTCTAAAGTGGTTCCGATTGATAAAGCAAGTGTGGTCCTAACCATTAGCTTATCATTCATTATTCTCAAGGAACCGGCTACGGCTTTAGTCGTTTCAGGGGGCATTGTTATATCAATTGGAACCTTTGTTTTAATAGGAAAAGATAAAAAGAAAGATACGAAGAAGAAAGTCTTTAATACTAAATCCTATATATTTCTCGCAGTGCTTTCCGCAGTCTTTGCTGCGGCAACCAATATTTTAGCCAAGATCGGGATTGAAGATGTGGATTCCAATGTGGCTACCTTTATCCGTACAGTGGTAATTATACTATTTGCCTGGGGCATTGTTTTCTTTCAGGGAACCTTTAAAGAACTCAAACAGATCTCCAAAAAGGCTTACTTATTTCTCATCCTATCAGGCGCAGCTACAGGCCTTTCGTGGTTATGCTACTTTGGAGCGCTTGCACTCGGAAAGGTTAGTGTTGTCAATCCAATTGATAAGTTCAGTGTAGTGTTAACCATGATTTTAAGCTTTATTATTTTAAAAGAGAAGCCAACAAAGAATACAATTGCAGGAGCTATTTTGGTTACCATTGGGACAGCGCTGCTGGTTATTTAGAGTGCAATTGACTGCTGGGAGAGGATTTTAACTTTTAGATGGCACTATGCCTTCAAATTTTGCTGAAGAATAGAAAAAAAGATGCATCCCCATATGAAATGCATCGTTAATTAATACTTTATAAAGTAATATTAGCTGATCAAAAGGAACCAATCCTTAATCTTCCTCATTTTCAATATACACATGGTGCCTTGTATAATAGCTTTTATATCGGTAAAGCACTTCCAGGATGACTTCCTGTTCTTGATCACAAAGTATATAGCTTGCTTTGGTTGGATGGTTATTTTTCTTAATGACTATGTTCTTTTTCTTTACCTCTTTCTCGAGGTAGTCTTCCAGCTCTCTTCTTTTTAATATTTGCGACCCGCTCTTACCTAAGGACGCTTTTTTCAGCTTTACCAGGTTATCTGCCCAAGACATTAATTCATTTTTAGTAATGGTATACACACCCTCCTCCTAAAAAATGGGAATAAAAAAAGGCCAGAAAAGGGTTTAAACCTTTTCTGACCTATGTTTGGTTCCTTGCCCAACCATCTAATCAGTAATTAATTTATTTTAAATTGTTTTTAAGCGTTTTATGATTTCAAGTCCTGTATTTTCAGATGGATGTCCGGTACCATGCCCATTCACTTTTGATCCGAAAAACAGAAAAAAATTTACCTACCATATAATAACACCTTCCAATGCATGTAACAAGGTTATTTTAGGATAAATAATATATAACTCTTATCTCCATCAAAATCCCAATCAATAAAATAATCTGTAACATCTGTGTTTAAGTAACTTTCTAATGCAGTAATATGTTCTCCGATCAGTCTCTTCTCTTGGTTTCTTTTGGCAATTCTGAGTGTCTCTTCGTATCCAAGCTTAATTAATTCCTTTTCAATACTGACAAGGATCCCTTTTCTTACAACAATCAGTTTCCGATCATCTATCTTGAATGAATAAATAACTTCCGGAGATTTTTCAGCTTCTATGCTGACCTCATCAATAATACCATTAACCTTTTTGCTATCTTTATAGTTGTTTTCATTTGCGTTATGGTCCGATATTAACGCCAGAACCATTCCTGATTGGCCATCCAGATTCCAGTCGTAATAAACTTCCTTCACTTCTTGGTTTATATATTCTCCCAGCTGGGCTTGAATTTCTCCTTTTAAGTTTTCCATTAAAAGATCCCTGGTCCGCTGGATATGGTCAATCTTTTGATGTTCCATTAACGATTTCTCAAGTGGTGTCAGAAACCCGGTTATGTAAATGGCGATCAACGAGTCTGATACAGAACAAAAAATATTGCCTGGCCCTCGCCCAAACTTTTCCCGAAACAGGCGGCCCATATAACTATTAATTTCCTTCTCTAATACAGCTGTTTCCATATTATCCCTCACAACTTAATTTATTCCTATCTTTCCCTTTGGGGGTAAATGTAAACCCTTTGAATAAAGTCGATAAACTGTTACCTCAAGTGATTATTGACACATTGTTTACTGCTATTATTTCGAGGCCCCAAGCAGTTTTAAAAAGAATTCATTAGAATTTTTTGTTGAATTCATTCAATGGCTTCTACTTAAACGAATGAAATACATGGGATCATCATAACATTTGGGGTATAGGCTGATTGATAACGGACACAAGGCCGGCTACATTTCTAATCCATTCATCTATTGGTTAAATGATAATAAGATCCCTGGCTTATTTTTCAGACAGTTTGGTTATTCAATTTCATATTCTACTGGAAGGAAGGGGTAATCTTGAAATCTAAACAAGAAAATAGGTTTATTCAGGCAGTAGACATTCCTCAAGAGTTGTATCAGTCATTAAAAGGAAAGTATTTTATAGGCTATGCGGATGAATTGAGCTTTGGAAGAGGCACGAGCGCATGGGCGAGGCTGTATAATCCCCCTAACTCTGGCGTAAATTTGCATGTTAATGTATGGACAGTTACGGATGTAGCCAATTCAACCTTCCGGGCCCAATTCTGGTTCAACGCGGAACCGCCCGGGACTCCAATTTACTCAGAGTTAGTAACACCTGCGAATACCGCAATAACTCCTCTGCCAAAACCCAAGGTAAAACTGCAATATGCAAATAATGTGTCTGGTGAGCCAACCGGAGGAATAAAAGCCTTTGTTCGCAGAGCGGAGCCTGAAATGACACTCGTTGATGTAGAAAATGGAAAGTTTATTTTCCCTCCTGGCGGTTCCTTTCTTGTATTCTTATCGAACCCTGAATCACCTAGAGTCGCGACATCAGGAAGGGTGGCTTTTGGATGGTGGGAAGATAAGATAAAAGATAAATAAGTTGATGAATTTAAAAAGGAACTCACTGTGAGCTAACGGGTTCCGATACCTGTCACTTTTTATAAAAATACGTTTGAAAATCTGTTTATTTTTGTTATACATTTTGTCCTGCAAAATGCAGGGCATTTTGTTATGTAAGAATATTACAAAGTGCCATTTAATGTATAATGCATTTTATAGCCAAAGTACTGTTATAAAACTAAATGTTGATTTCACTGTGTTTAATAAATAACCGGAAAAATTCCGTTTAAAATGGGAAACACCCCTATTTCCTTAAGAATAAGCGGAGTTTTTTCGCTTATATGATCCAAATCTTTGAATTTTGGCTTATTTAGAGCATTTAACCGGAATTCCTCCGCTTGTCTCTGCTCCTTAAGCTTCCTCTATATACTTTAGGCGGAAATTCTTCGCCTATTAATTCTCATACCTATACGAAAATCATCAATGAATAAACACAGAGCTAAAGAGAAACTTAGTTTTGTAACTAAAAAACACAGCATTTTGCAATCCAATTTGCGAGGTAACAGAAATCTCTGTAACATTACATTTCGAAATACAAATTGGACCACATTTTCAAGCCTATTTTTATAATTATTCGCGTTATATCAATAAAAAATGACCATCAAATTCACATACAAATTGATGGTCATTTTAATATACATATTGGATTTTTGTGACAGGTAAAAGAACCCGTTACTGATGAGCTCCTTTTGTTTTTTTATTTTGGCTGTTTTCTAAAAGATGGTTGTTATTGATCAGATTAGTGAATAAAAACTTGATAAATAATGTTGGTTGATTGGAGCGGAAGGTGCGAGACTCCTGCGGGAGGAGTGGGACAGGTGAGACCCCACAGGCACTGCGCGCCGAGGAGGCTCACCGCCCGCCCCTTGGTTCGCTGAGAATCCTGGAGCGGAAATCAACCACTCCTCACTACTTGTTTAAAAAGCAAACATTATTTTTCATAAAGCCCCATAAAGATGGGTGCGATTCTGCAAGGCTTTACTTCGATTTTCTGCCATACGTTTTCGGTGACATAAGGCTCCACTTTGAGCCATTGATCCAATTCCTCTCTTGATGGGTACTCCACCACCATCATGGAACCAATCATTTTTCCTTCATCATCAAGAATAGCACCACCATATAGGTGCTCTCCTTCTTTAAATCTTTTCTCCAGCCCTTGCAAATGTTCTTCCCTTGCCGCTAATCTTCTTTCCAAAGCGTTCTCATCGGTACCGTCATAGGCTGTGATAATAAATTGCATATCTCTGTATCCCCTTTTCCTCATGATATTATTTTGGCATTTCCTGTTTCGATAAAGCAGCAACCGCTTCGATCTCCACTAACTGATTCTCATAACCCAAAACGGTGACTCCCGACAAAGTACTTGGCACATCGTGAGAGCCAAATGCTTCTCTAACTGTGTTCCACACTGTCACCAAATCAGGCTGCTCGGTGGATGCTACAAGCACTCTCGTATAAGCTACATCCCTTAGGTCAGCACCACATTCCTTCAGCGCCGCTCTTAAATTTTCAACACAGAGCTTTGCCTGTTCTTCATATCCGCTTGCTTCAGGTACACTGCCTTCATCATCAAGCGGACAAGCCCCTGCCATAAAGTATAAGTCCATGCCAGAAGGTACATGAGATGCGTAAGCGTAATCTACTGAAGGCAGGTTATTGGAATGAATTAAGGTAATTTTTTTGCTCATTTCAAAATTCCTTCCTAATCATCCGTTTTGGTTTCCTATTAAACTTCCACGCAGGTGTTTATTTTTCCTTTAAAAAGGCTCTCTATTTTATCTTTTAGTTCTCCGTCTACTAAAAGCTCAACAATTCGATCTATTACTTGCTAGGAAAGAGCTCTTTCATTAGGTCTGGGAAAAATCATTTTCATTTCCCCTCCATCCAGTAGAAAAGTGGCTGCTCTCTGGAACAGCCACTTTGTGAAGGTTATAGCGTTTTTTGTTTCGAGTTGCTGCCGCTTCAAGTCTTTTCGGGATTGCTTCAGGGTGAAAAAACGCCTTCAATCATGAATCCTTCTGGTTCTTTTTGGAACTCAAACAATTTTTCAAGTGCTTCAGAGAATTTATTTATATTTTCGCCTATAAGAAGGAAGAATCTTTTTGTTTCCTTTTCTTATGGTGTCCTTTTTCACTCTTGTATTATGTGATGGGAGCCGGATTGAATAGGCTCAAAGAGTTTTGTATACCCCAGTGTTCAGCCCAGGTCTTTTTTCGCCCACTTGCAACGTCAAGAATAAAATGAAATAGTTCCCAGCCTTTGGTTTCGATCGTTTCTTCCCCTGTTGCGATTGTGCCTGCATTGATATCGATCAAGTCCTTCCATTTTTCCTGCAATGAATTCTGTGTTGAGACTTTAATAACTGGTGCCATTGCTAATCCGTAAGGCGTCCCGCGGCCAGTGGTAAATACCTGCATATGAATCCCCGATGCCAGCTGCAATGTCCCGCATACAAAGTCGCTTGCCGGAGTTGCGGCAAAAATCAATCCTTTCGCTGCTGCTTTCTCCCCTGGAGCCAGCACTCCGGATATGGGGCTGGTGCCCGATTTTGCAATCGATCCAAGTGACTTTTCCACGACGTTGGAAAGTCCGCCTTTTTTATTTCCGGGTGATGGATTGGCACTCCGGTCTGCATCACCTTTTTGCAGGTATTCATCGTACCATTTCATCTCTCTTATCAGTGCTTGCCCTACCTCCTCATTGACTGCCCTTGGGGTTAAAAGGTGAATCGCATCACGGACTTCCGTTACTTCTGAAAATAAAACGGTTGCCCCGGCTCGAACAAGCAAATCGGCTGCAAACCCGACAGCAGGATTAGCCGTTACTCCTGAAAAAGCGTCGCTTCCTCCGCACTGTAAACCAATCACTAAATCAGACACAGGACAGGTTTCTCTTTTTCGTCGGTTTAGTCTTTCAAGTTTCTCCTCAGCCGTCTCCATAATTTCAGCAACCATGTTCGTGAATCCATTCTGATCCTGGAGTCTGACAATATCCTTTTTGTTTGCCTTTGCTGAAATGGTTTCAGGCACTAACTTTTCACAGCCCAACCCAACGACCATTACCTCACCGCCGAAATTGGGATGGGAAGACAGGCTTTGAATCGTTCGGATCGGAACTTTAGCTTCCGGAGCATGGATAGCAACACCACAGCCATATGTATGGTTTAATGCCACCACGTCATCGACATTCGGATACTTTGGGAGCAGCTCCTCCTTCACTTTTTTCACAGCATAATCAAGCACCCCTGCAACACATTGCACACTTGTCGTGATGCCAAGGATATTTTTGATGCCTGCACTTCCGTCTTTATTTCGATAACCTTCAAACGTAAATCCTTCCAGAGGCTGGGCAGGTTCAGGAACTTTCGTAGCGATTGGCAATTTATCAAGCTGTGGCGGCAGGGGCAGGGTGAGGGAGGATTCATTTACCCAACTTCCCTTTTTAAGCGCTTTCTTGGCGTATCCGATTATTTCTCCATAGCGGATAATGGCTTCATCTTGTTGAATATCTGTCAATGCTGCCTTATGTCCTGGAGGAACATAATCCACCAGCTTCAGGCCGCATGGAAAAATAGTGCCTGCTTTCAAACCGCCTGGATTGACAATAATGCCAACATTATCATTTTGATGGACTTTTATATAATGGGGCACAATGGCTATCCCTTTAGTCATGCGATCTCTCCATTTCATTTACATATTCATCGGCAAAAAACATTTTAGCCGGTTTTGACAGGACATCTATTTCTTCTATTTCCATTGCTTCTGGCAGTAAGCTCTCTGAAATCCAAATTTCTTTCACATCAAGCGTATTTTTAATCCTCACAACTCGGACCTGGTTTAGGTCTGCCACATTTGACGTTTTGATACCTGCCTGAACGGCCAGCTTTTCGTTAGGCAGAAACATCGGTACTTTTACGGCATTTACAACTGTACTTGTTACCGCATTAAAATACCCCTTTTCCCACTCAATCGCATCAAAGACTTTTCTCGTGATGATATCTGCAAAGCCTATTCCATTTGCATTGCCATGCGTTTTATTTGTCAATCCGAGGATAACGACCCGGCCTGCTTCAGTTCCGGTTGTATTCTTTTTGAACGGAGTGGGATATCTGCCGGTCATTTGGGGATCCATTCCGCTGCCTGATATGTCTTTTCCCACTTCGTCCACTACCAGCACATCCATTTTATTTATAAGAAGACGGGGCATCAGGGCTTTTGCCTCGAGCAGCAGCTCCTGTTCGGTCTCTTCTATTTTTTCTGCAGGGATGGCTATAATCTTGGCCGGCCGGTCATATGCATTTTCAATCGTGGCCAAACCAAAAATGATCGGGGCTTTGGAAAGGATCATTCTTGCCATTTCAGGAACATGCTTGGCCATATGGCCAAAGCCATATTTATGGGCTGAATCTGCCCCCTTCCTCTTTCCCAGTCCAATTGTGATCATTTTCATCAAACCGCTCTCAACCGGTCCATCAAAGGCGGTATGCTGTTTAATGCGGTTAATGACAATAATCTTATCTGCATGAAAAGCATAGCTGTCAACAAAAACTCCAAGCCCATTGTCCAATTTGCCTATTTCCTCAACACTCATGCTTGAATGGATCGGCGCTAGAACGGATTCCTCTGTGATACCAAGGTCCTTCAGTACCTGGATTTGCCCCTCCGAATTTGCTCCGCCATGGCTCCCCATAGCAGGAACAATAAATGGAAAAGCAGAAACCGTTTTTACGGCTTTAACAGTTTCTTTAACAATAATAGGGATATCCGCCACTCCCCGGCTGCCAACTGCGATGGCAACCCGGTCTCCTTCTTTTATCCTGGATAAAACACCTGCTTCAAGAATGGCATGTCTCACAGCCTCGGCTGTATCCTTAATTTCCGGCGCTTTGAAGTTCTGTCTGATTTTTATCATTCTGGGAACCGGAGTATCTTTTAATAGATCTTCGATTTTCTCCATATACACGCTCCTTATCTTTTAAAATGACTCTGTTAAATGTGCCTGCTGATGTCCGCATCAATCAACAGGGTGCCAAAAAGCAATAGGTCGCTTTAACACAGCCTTTAAAATAGAAAGTGCTTATCCATCCATCTCGCTGAATAAGCACTTTTTACTGGAATCACAGACAGAGCCGGAAATTCTTTTCTACCTAACAAGACTAGGTTTTTTAGGGTCAAACTTCCAGCCGGAAATGAGGAATTGCATCGCAGCTGAATCATCTCTGGCTCCAAGTCCTTTGGATAAATAAAGCTGGTGTGCCTTTTCAATCTGATCCCTATCAATCTCAATTCCCAAACCAGGCTGATCAGGCACTTTTATCTTCCCGTTTTTAATTTTTAACGGTTCCTTTGTAAGTCTTTGTCCATCCTGCCAAATCCAATGTGTGTCAATGGCCGTAATATTCCCAGGTGCTGCAGCTGCCACATGTGTGAACATGGCAAGTGAAATATCAAAATGATTGTTGGAATGCGAGCCCCATGTGAGTCCCCATTCATGGCACATTTGGGCTACACGAACGGATCCTTGCATTGTCCAGAAATGCGGATCTGCCAAAGGAATATCGACTGATTGAAGCTGGATGGCATGGCCCAATTGCCTCCAATCGGTTGCGATCATGTTGGTTGCGGTTGGAAGCCCGGTCTCGCGCCTGAATTCTGCCATTACTTCTCTTCCGGAATAAACGCCTTCCGCTCCGCATGGATCTTCGGCATAAGCCAATACATGATGCTGGTCCCTGCACAGCCTGATCGCATCTTTCAATAGCCACGCGCCATTCGGGTCGAGGGTGACGCGTGCGCTTGGGAACCTTTCAGCAATAGCCGTCACTGCTTCCATTTCCTCTTCTCCCCTCAGCACACCGCCTTTTAATTTAAAATCATTGAAGCCATAGCGGTTATAAGCTGCCTCCGCTAGCCGGACAATGGCCTCAGGTGTCATCGCTTCTTCATGACGCAAGCGAAACCAGTCATCATCCACGTTTTTACCGCTTAAGTAAGGAAGATCCGTTTTGTTCCGATCCCCTATATAGAAAAGATAGCCAAGCATCTCTACTTCATCGCGCTGCTGCCCTTCACCCAATAAAGCAGCAGCGGGCACATCCAGGTATTTGCCTGCTAAATCGAGCAGTGCCGCTTCAAGTGCAGTAACGGCATGTATCATTATCCGCAGATCAAAGGTCTGAATCCCCCTTCCCCCGGCATCTCGATCAGCGAATTGTTTGCGGACAGAATTTAATAGATTATTGTACCTTCCGATCGGCTGGCCAAGGACAAGTGGCTTTGCTTCCTCCAGAGTCTTCCGGATTGCTTCCCCGCCAGGCACTTCTCCAATGCCCTCATTTCCTGCATTGTCTTTTAGAATGAGGATATTGCGGGTAAAGTAGGGGCCGTGTGCACCACTAAGATTTAAAAGCATACTATCATGTCCGGCAACCGGAATAACGATCATTTCTTTAATAACAGGTGTATGGGTTTTGACGCCTTCAGATTCTCCCAGCTCAGTGATACCCTTAGCACTCATACAAACACTCCTTCTCTCAATCAAATCTTCGTCTGACGCCCCAGTGACAGGATTTTCCCCCTCCCGTTTCCAGCTGATCTTATCCGTTTCCCGCCCAAGTTAGCAGGATTAGCCCTTTGTGCTGCCTTTTAGCTATCTGAAATTAAATGTTTCGATTTGAGTTTGTGTACTTAATTTATTTCCTCCTATCCTATAATCCCTGATTACGATCGGATACTCTCTTTGCTTTCAATTGGATATCTTTCCAATGTAGCCTTAATAACAGATTCCAGATCTCGGTAATCATCCTCAGAAAGCGGTACAATAGGAGGCCGTACCGTGTTGGCAACACCTAATCCCATGATTTCCATACCAGCTTTGATCAGGGAGACAGCATACCCCTTTTTGGATTTGCGTATTTTGTTTAATGGAAGCAAAACATTGACATATATATCACGAACTAGTTCCTGGTTTCCTTTTTGTAGAGCATCGAAATAAAGCCTTGAAATATGTGGAATGTAGTTTGACATGGCTGATGAGTAGCTTCTAAAACCAATATTTAAATACGCAGGCATCGTAATTTCGGCAAATGGCATTCCATTTAAGTATTCCAATCGATCTCCGAGAGTTTGCGTGATTTCCAGATTTAATTCCATATCTCCATGTCCATCTTTTATCCCTACTATTTGAGGAAACTCATCTACTAATCTCTGTAATGTTGGTAAATTTAAAATCGCATTGTCTCTCTGGTATAGAATGGCATTCAATTCACTGTGTTCCAAAATCGTTTTATAATAGTGATAAAGACCCTCCTGTTCCCCTGTTATTAAATAGGGAGGAAGAATTAAATACCCTTCCACGCCCAAATCTTCTGACAGCTGCACTAATTCAAGCGCTGATGAAATATTCCCTCCTACTCCCGAATATACCGGAACCTTCCCGTCAGCAGCTTTTAAAGCTGTTTCAATCATCACCTGGTACTCACCTTTGCTAATGGCATGAAACTCTCCGGAACCACAAGCGATGAAAATAGAACTCAAACCTTCTTTAACTAAAAATTGAATATTTGCTGTTAGTGCAGGTACATCCAAGGAACCGTCTTCTTTATACGGAGCAGTCGGAAATCCCAAAATGCCTGTTGGCGCTTTTCTTACAATTGACATAAATACAGCCTTCTTTCTATTGGATTTTTATTCTTTTAAATTTTTTTACGCAACCCCTAAATAATGTTGAAAGATAACTAAATTCAACTGCCAGTTCAGACAAAACCTTTGAATTATTTGAACGTATTCTCTATTTATCAATTGGTTAGACCTTTGATCGGCCGCTATCAAAGATTTAAAAAAAAGCATCCTAAGGGATGCAAAATATGAGTTATTTGTGCCTGAAAGAGTTTTACAAAAGATTAGCCGACAGGCCCCTTAACTCCTCAATCGTCTTTGTAACCGAAATTTGCTGAGGGTCCGTTAACACCTCAATTAAAAAAGGACTATTTGCAGAAAGAGCTCTTTGTAAAGCCGGGACAAAATCTTTATTCCTTTCAACCGTTACACCCTGCCCGCCCATCACTCTCATTAATTCTGCAAAATCCGGATTGGTTAAATTTGTTCCTATAACTCGTTTAGGATATCTTCCTTCCTGATGCATCCGGATTGTACCGTACATATTATTATTAACCACGATTAAAATCACGGGAATATTGTATTGCACACATGTTTCCAGCTCTTGTACTGTCATCATGGTCCCGCCATCACCAGAAATGGCAATAACCGGCCGGTCAGGATGTGCAAGCTTAGCCCCTATTGCTGCAGGAAGGCCATAACCCATAGCTCCAGATGTTGGCCCTATATAGGTTCCTTCTTTATTAAATGAGAAGTACCTGGATACCCATCCAAAAAAATTGCCCGCATCACTTGTAAGAATGGTATCCTCAGCAAGTTCATTTCTTAAGTCGTTCATTACGCCTTCTAAATCAACAAAGTCCTCTCTGTTAATTGGCTTCGGGGTTGAAAAATCAACATAGCATCTCCTGGCATTTGCCGCATAGTTTTGGTCTATTAAGCCGCTTTCAAAATGATTCTTAACGGCACTTAAAAGATCGTCCAAAAAGCTCTTCACATCACTTACAATTCCGAGAGCAGGCTGGTAAACTTTATTCAGCTCACCCTCTGAAATATCAACATGAATCAGTTTTGTATCACGGTTAATTAATGTATAATCCTGCGTTGTCACTTGGGAAAAACGGGTTCCTAATGCCAGAATCACATCAGCATTTTGGATTAAGTCTTTTAAGTATTTCGGAATGCCAAAGCCTAATGATCCTGCATACAGGGAGTGATTATTTGGAAAAGCATCAAACCTCCGGAACGCAGTGACTACAGGAATCTTTAATGTTTCAGCCACCTTAATAAGCTCAGGAGTGCATTTTGTATGGGTTACTCCGCCTCCAGCGAGAATCACCGGCCGCTTTGCCTTTTCCAGCAATGCCTTTGTCTCTTCAATAGCCTCGGCTGATGGACGTGGTTTTGTCTTAACAGAGAATGAATTAAATACCATTTCTGCTGTTTGATCCAAAATATCAACAGGAAGGGAAATTACGACTGGGCCCGGCCTGCCTGATCTTGCAATGTGAAAGGCACGATGAACAAGCTCAGGCACTCTTGATGGTTCCCTTAATTCAGCAGTCCACTTCACGATATGTTTAAAGTACTCTGCCAAATTAACTTCCTGAAATCCTTCTCTTCCTATAAAATTGCTTTCCACTTGGCCAATAAATGCAACAAGGGGAGTCGAATCCTGATAAGCTGTATGCAGCCCTATTGATAGATTTGTCGCACCTGGGCCACGGGTTGCCAAACATACCCCTACTTTTCCAGTTGCTTTTGCATACCCTTCAGCCATGAAGGCTACGCCGCCCTCTTGTCTGCCGCTTATGAGTGAGATTTCCGGATAATCATACATCGCATCCATTACACTTAGATAACTTTCCCCAGGGACACAGAAAGCTTTCTCTACACCTTCTCTGGACATAACCTCTACAATGGCTTTAGCAGCTGTCATCGTTTCTATCATAATGTTTGCCCCACATTGAAAAGACTCCAGCTTTTTAGTATCTCTGTGACTGCTTTTCTGTCTCCTTCATTTAGTGGGTCGACAGGCTCCCTTGTTACACCGGCATTTAACCCGATCATTTCCATGGCCTCTTTGATAACGACAACGTTATTCCCGTTGTTATATTTAGCTCTTAAATCTTCAAAACCAACAGAGTCTTCCCAAGCTTTCCAAACTGTTCTTGAATCTCCTTCGCGAAGCCCCCTTAACATGGCAAAAGATAAATCCGGATTGATATTCACAATACCGGATGTAAAGCCTTGGGCACCTGCATTCCAGAAAAATGGAGCCCATTTTTCTGCAGTTCCGCAAATCCATGCTAAATGGTGCTCATCCGGAACCTCACTAACGACCTTTCTAAAGCGGGGCAGATCATTAATCGCATATTTAACTCCGATGAATTTTTCCAATGGAGCCAATTCCTTAATGACATCATCACTTAAGTTAGGGTCTTTAAAATAAATAATGGAGGGAATATCTAATGCCTCAATGATTCTCTTAAAATATGAAATTGCACCTCTCGTTGTTACATATGGCTGAATGGGCTGATGGATCATGACACAATCAGCACCTGCTTCCTGTGCATCTCTTCCCAATTCAATCGCTGTTTCAGCTGAATAGCCGACTCCTGCCACGACGGTGGCCTTACCATTAACCAATTCTATTACTCTTCTTGTTTCTTTTTTTGCTTCTTCCAAGGTTAACGTGTAGAATTCACCTGTATTTCCATTCGGTACGATTACTTCCGTTCCATTCTTCAATAGAAATTGAATATTTTCTTCTAATGCATCCCAGTTAATGTCCTTTGTATCATCATAAAAAGGGGTAATATTAATGGCGCAAATGGTTTCCAATTTTCTTGCTAACTCTTTAAAATTCATATTTTTTCTCTCCTGTCCTTTAATTTTTTACAGTCGTTTCTTTAGCACCTTTAATATAATCTGAAAAAGATTGATTAAGCAGAGAAGTTACAGTTAGGCAAACATAGTCTGCTCCCCATTCCTTTCTGCTTCTTGCCCCTCTGCTGTCCTTGGTATGAATGCCTACTTTTACTCCGTGATTTTGTGCAGTAACCTGGATGGAGTCAATCGCTTTCAGCACTTCCGGATGATCAATGCTTCCTTCATAGCCAAGAGAAACAGATAAATCTGTTGGGCCTATATAAGCCATATCAATTCCAGGAACACTTAAAATGTCATCTAAGTTATTTAATGCTTCCTTGCTTTCAATATGAATACACACGAGTGACTGTTCGTTTGCATGTTTTAGATAATCAGCAACCGGAACAGTCCCATACCGTGCCGCTCTCATTGAAAAAGCGGCTCCTCTTTTGCCGGCCGGCGGATATTTTACAGCATTCACAACCTGCTGCGCTTCTTCTTTTGAATTTACTTGCGGTACATGAACACCATGAGCACCGCGGTCCATTACTTTTAGAATTTCAGCCGGGTCGCTATTTACAACTCTGACAATAGGAGTAACCCCGGCCAGCTCTGCAGCAATCACCATATGTTCAATGTTTTCTGCAGAAAGCATTCCATGCTCGTTATCAATAACCACTACATCAAAGCCATTATATCCAGCGATTTCAACCAGCTGTGTAGAAGGAATGCCGATAAATACACCAAATGCGGTGTCCGGGCTTGAAATCCCATTTAACTTCGCTTTTAATTGATTCCTAAACATTTAATCATCTCTCCCTTTTTTGCCTTTATAAATAGGCTTTGTTTAAAGCTAATTGTTGTTTTAGCACCCTGTTGATTGGAGCGGAAGGTGCGAGCTCCTCGTAAATGCTATCGCATTTCCTTCGTGCGGTGTTTACTCAGGGATGTTTAGTCAAAGTCCTACGGGAGAAGCGTGTCAGCGGGAGACCCCGCAGGTGCGAATGCACCGAGGAGGCTCCCGGACCGCCCGCGGAAAGTGAGTGCCTGCAGCGGAAATCAACAGGCAAAATTAATAGAGCCTATAAATTCATCTCTTTTGTAAACAGATGTTTATTAACACAATTTCGCGGATGTTCTCCACTTAGAACATTTATAATTTCCTTTGCTGCACCGGATGCCATCGCCTCAAGTGAATCTTTTGTATGGGCAGCCATATGCGGTGTCACAATGATATTTTCCAATTCCCATAAAAAATGATCCTTTTTTGGTGGCTCTTCTTCAAACACATCCAGGCCTGCCCCTGAAATTCTTGCATTTTTAATGGCATCATACAGAGCTTTTTCGTCTACCAGCCCGCCTCTTGCACAATTAATCAGAAAAGCACTGGATTTCATTTTATTTAACTCTTTTTCCCCGATA
This sequence comes from Bacillus sp. ISL-47, assembly GCF_018613175.1. Lineage (NCBI taxonomy): Bacteria > Bacillati > Bacillota > Bacilli > Caryophanales > Bacillaceae > Bacillus > Bacillus sp. ISL-47. The sequence continues at coordinate 23,422 of NZ_JAGGQS010000002.1, forward strand.
AAATGGTGGAGATCTGAACTATAAGGAAGATGCAGAGAAACAAAATCCGATTCACTTAATAGGAGATCAATGGAGCTGACAAACTCCACATAATCAAACTCTTCTTCATTCTTAAAATAGGGATCGTAAGCCATAACGTTCATATCCAAGCCTAATCCGCATTTTTTAGCTGTTAATTGACCGATGCTGCCAAAACCGATTAAACCCAATGTCTTGCCTTTCAGCTCTGATCCAATGTACAAATCCCGAACGCCAAATTGATTCATTCTTAATGCTTTGTCAGCCTTCAGAATCTGATGAGCTAAAGAAATCATCATTCCAACCACTTGTTCAGCTACTGAGTTTGAATTTGACTGCGGAACATTACAAACATATATCCCTCTTTGAGCGGCAGCTTGAATGTCGACATTATCGTATCCTACCCCTGAGCGGGCAATCACTTTTAGCTTTTTTGCTTTCTCTATTAATCCCCGGGGAATATTTCTGGTTCTAACAAGCATTCCATCACATTCAGCTGCTAATTCTTCCAGTGTTTCATCCTCCAGGTTTTCTGGGATCACAACTTCAAAGCCGGCTTCCTTTAACATTTTATATCCTATTTCCGGAATATTCTGAACAACTAAGACTTTAAATGGCCTCATCTTTAAACCTCTTTCCTTTAATGGCTGGTTTTAGAACCCTGGTTCTTCTCCATTGCATAAAGACAACGATTAATAGAAGTGATATACCAATAACATCAGTAACTGGACCTGCTTTAATGAGGGTCAGTGAACTGGCAAGCAACATGAGTCTTTCGATGGCATTTGTACGATCGAGCAAATAACCCACAACTGCTGTTCCTAAAGCAAACACACCTATAAGTGCTGTTGCCAATGCAAGTCCCGCCGCTAAATAGTCATTTGTCTGCAAAAGCAAAACTGGAGAATAGACAAAGATAAACGGAACGATAAATCCTGTAATCCCCAATCTAAATCCAGTCCAGCCCACTTTTGAAGGACTTTCTCCGGAAAGGCCTGCAGCGGCATATGAAGCTAATGCAACAGGAGGTGTAATCGCAGACAAACAGGCAAAATAAAGAACAAAGAAATGGGCAACAATCGGTTCAACACCCAGCTGAGTTAAGGCTGGTGCTGCAACAGTGGCTCCTACGATATAACAGGCAGCGGTAGGAAGGCCCATGCCCAAAATGATGCATGTTATCATTGTTAAGAGCAATGTAAGTAATAATTGGCCTCCTGAAAAGACTAAAATGAGATTTGCCAGTTTTAATCCAATTCCGGTTAATGAAACAACGCCAATAATAAAACCTACAACCGCAGTCGCGATTGAAACGGTAATGGCTCCTTTTGCTCCCTGCTCCAGCGTTCTCAGTAATGTTTTGAAATCCATTCGTGTTGATTTCCGCAAAAAGCTGACTGCGTAAGTTGCTATGATAGAAAAGAACGCTGAATAGATGGGCGTATAACCCGCCAATAACATATAGAGAAGCAGGGCAATCGGCAGCAGCAAGTGAGCTCTTTCTAAGAATACCTTCTTTATGTCAGGCAGCTGATCTTTTGGAATACCGGATAATCCAGTTTTCAAAGCTTCGTAATGGACCATCACCCATAAAGAAACATAATAAAGGAGGGCCGGAATAATCGCAGCAATGATGATATCTTTGTATGGAACTCCTAAAAATTCAGCCATAATAAAAGCGGCAGTACCCATGATTGGCGGAGTAAACTGTCCGCCTGTTGAGGCAGTTGCCTCAATGCCTCCAGCAAACCTTCTTGAATACCCTACCTTCCTCATTAAAGGAATCGTGAATACCCCTGTTGATGCCACATTTGCGACTGCACTTCCATTAATCATCCCTAATGCCCCACTGGTAATAATGGAAACCTTTGCCGGACCGCCTACTTTATGTCCTGCCCCAGCCATCGCAGCATTTGTAAAAAAGCCTGACAATCCAGTTCCATTCAGAAAAGCTCCAAATAAAATAAAGAGGAAAATATAGGCCGCTGATGTTCCGAGTGCAATTCCAAATATTCCTTCACTGCCTATGTACATATGCTCAATCAAGGTAGTTAGGTCATAGCCGCGATGTGTCATATCCCCCGGTAAATACGGTCCAAGGTAAGCATATCCGAGGAAAAGCAATGCTAATATCGGCAATTCGATGCCGATAGAGCGTCGGGTAGCTTCCAAGACAACAACCATGGTAATAAAGCCCATAATTAAATCCATTGTTGTAGTGGACATGCCTCTTATAGCAATGGTGTCGAACATGACGACTAAATAGCCTGTTGAAATGGCTGCAATAATCGCAAAGAGATAATCAAAGATGGTTGGCTTTTCCTGGCTGGATTTCTTTCTTCCGGGATACAGCAAAAAGATGAGAACTAAGGCAAAAGCTAAATGAAGGGCTCGGTGTTTTGTTGAAACCATTGGTACGCCTGCCGTAAACAAATGAAAAGCGGACATCGCTACTGCAATGGAAGCAACTAGTAAACCTGCTTTCCCCTTGATATTTCGGTATCTTGTTTCAACATCGTATTTTTTCGCTATTTCGTCAGCATTTATTTTTTCATCCAATTCTGTAGGGACCTCTTTCACATCAGTACCCTTATCTTTAGAATTCTCGTTTTCCCGCTCATTCTTTGGCTCTTTTTTCATATGGATCACCTCTTTCAATCAAGTCTTTACGGAGCAGAAAGATTCTGCCCCGCTTAGCAACCGATACCCTTACAGCCAATTAATCTACTTCAATTCCTTTTTCCTTATAGAATTTAATAGCTCCATCATGGAGAGGGATGGTTTTTCCGTCCACAGCATTTTCTAATTTAATATTTTCAGCTACATTATGAGTATCTATTAAAAAGTCCACGTTATCATATAACGTTGTCAGCAGTTCATAAACAAAGTCTTCCGAAAGGTCGGCACTTCCATGCAGCCAGTTGGCAACTGCAAAAGTTTCAATTGGCTCCGGCTGATTCGGATAAGTATCTGCTGGAATGGTGAAAGGATAATACGCTGCGTTGACCTCTTCCGCAAGTGTTTTAACCGTTTCTTCTTTAATGGGAATAATTTCATATTCCCCTGTGCTTAGAATGTCAAGCATATTGGAACTGCCTAACGCTGCAATCATATTTGCCCCGGCAGCCTGCCGATTTCTCAGTAATTCTACTGCTTGGGCTTCGCTGACATATTCAGGAGTAATATCGTCGTACTTCAGCCCCGCTGCTTTTACAAGATCCTGGCTGTTAAGCTCTGTCGCACTGCCGGCAGCTCCCACAGCTATTTTTTTCCCTTCAATATCTTTGATTTCAGCAATTCCTGCATCTTTTCGTACTACAAATTGCATAACATTCGGATAAAAATAAGTGAGCTGGCGGATTTTCTCCAATTTTTTTCCTTCAAATTGTCCAGTGCCATTAAATGCTTCCTGAGCTACACCAGCCTGTGCAATCCCCAGCTCTGCCTTCCCCTTATCAATGTTTTCAAGAATGACAGGGCTTCCTGGAGTTGATTGGGCATTTGTATCAATTTCAGGAAATTCATTCCCAAGGAGCTGTGCTATTGCATTTGCCATGAGGAAATAGGTCCCTCCGCTAGTTGCACCTGCAACTGTTAAGAATTTAGGATAATCCTTTGACTTGGAATCGCTTTCATTATTACCCTCACCCTTTGTGCTTTCTGCACCGCATGCAGATAAAATCATCGCTAACCCAAGAACTAAACTGATCAAAATGCCTTTATATTTCCTCATTAATTCCACCCTCTCAATAAATTAGTTAGACGATTGCTTAATGAATCACCTAAATACAGATCATATTTTCTCTAATGAAATGCGTTTTTGTTCCCTTGCAAAAGCGACGGCAACCCGAATATTGCTTTACAGTAGTACTATGCTGATCCTTTTTTATAGTATTGCTCTGTTAAATTAGCCTGTTGATTTCCGTTCCAGGGACTCAGCGAACCGCGGGCGGTCCGGAAGCCTCCTCGGCGCATTCGCGCCTGCGGGGTCTCCCTTTGACTCGCTCTCCCGCAGGACTTTGACTAAACATCCCTGAGTAAACAACGCACGAAGGAAATGCGATAGCATTTACGAGGAGCTCGCGCCTTCCACTCCAATCAACAGGGTGCCAAGATCAATATTTTCTTTACACAGCCTATTTTATTAAAAGAATCATATCCCTAATATTTTGGAGAGATAGAAAGATTGCTAGCTTTCTTGAAAGACATTTAAACATACAAGAAATCTTTTTCATTAACCGCCCCCTTGGATAAGATTTTCTGAAGAAGAAACCCCTTTATTAAGTACATCTACTGCAGTTCTCATAATATGATCTTTCATCAATTTTTCAGAAAGGTCAGGATTTCTGCTTTTTATTGCTTGAAAGATCTGATTATGTTCATTAAAGCCTTCAATCACTTCCATATTGTGCTTCAAAGCTCTCTTTCTAAAGGCATTGTCAAAAGCGATTACATTATTCAGCGTTTGAAACATAATAGGATTCTTGGCTGCTTCCCTAATAATTAAATGGAACTTTAAATTGGCAGCAACAAGCTGTTCATAGTCCTTTGCTTCCGAGAGGTTTTTCATAATAAGAATCTGTTTTTCCAGTAATTCCAATTCCTTGGCTGAAATCTTAATAGCTGCAAGCTTCGCAGCCAGGCCTTCGAGCACCGCTTTTACCATCATAAATTCTTCAATGGAGGTATCAACAAGCTGGGATACATACGTTCCTTTACGCGGGATTGTTTCGACTAAACCATCATGGGATAAAACCCTTAAAGCCTCTTTGATCGGTGTAGTGCTTATTCCCAAAAGATCGGATAACTCTCTTTCAATTAATTGATCACCTGGCTTGTAGTGGCCGATAAAAATAGCTTCTCTTAAAAACTCTATAACCACATCCCTTAAAGACTTAATACTTTTTGTTTTTGTCGTAGCTTCTGTCAAAATTTCATTTATGTCCATATTGTCAGCCTCTTTTCCTACTAAGGATTTAGATGTGTTAGTCATCTGATATCTGATATATCACAAAACCCCAAAAAATTTTTGCCTTTCTTCGCTATATAAAATCTGAGAAGAAGGTTTACTCTTTAAACAGTTGTGCTGTCTGTCATAAACTCTTCAATAGCAAGCCCGTGATCTTCCCCTAACTTTTTAAGCTCGGAATAAACAGCCTCACTAATGTTCAAGCCTTCTGATTGTGCAGCTTCTTTCTTTAATTGTTCAATATCCCCTGGCATGAAAACCCTTTCAAATCCTTGGGCAGGAGGACTTTCAATTGTCTGTCTGATTCTTTCATCCATTCTTTCCTTAAAGGTTTCCAATTCTATAAAATGACTAATATTTATGACGATAAATAAATGTCCCAGCTGCTGAGGCGAATCACCATCATACATTAATGGAATGTCTTCACCAAATAATGCACCAGTCATAACCCCTGACATAATATCAACCATCATGCCAAGTCCTGAACCTTTTGCACCAAACGGAAGCAGAAATCCTTTAAGAGCCTCTTCCGCATTCGTTGTATCATTTCCGTCTTCAGTAATTGCCCATCCTTGAGGAATCGTTTGTTTGTTTTTAGCAGCTAAAGTAATTTTGCCCCTGGCAACGGTGCTAGTTGCCATATCAAGCACAACTGGATGCTGATTTGTCGGTACGGCGATACATACAGGATTCGTTCCCAATGTTGGTTTTTTTGAACCCCACGCTACCATTAAAGGAGACGCATTGGTTGTGACAAACCCTAAACACCCTTCTTCTGCCGCCATCTTGGCAAAGTAAGCTGCAGTGCCAAAATGATTCGAATTTCTAACGGCTGTGACAGCACATCCATATTTTTTAGCTTTTTCTATCGCCTTTTCCATTGCTACTTTTCCTGCGAATTGCCCCCACCCATTGTTTGCATCGTATAATGCCGTAGACGGGGCGTCCCGAACTAAACTTAAATTTGTTTTATTTTCAATTAAGCCCTTTCTTAGCCGGGTTATGTAATCTGATAGTCTCGTAACTCCATGTGAGTCGACACCGATCTCATTTGCCTCGACCAGACTCTCAGCGATGATCTCAGCCTCTTCCTCAGGCAAACCTTCCTGAATTAAGATCCTTTTGCAATACAATTTTAAATTTTCAACTTGTATTTTATACAATTCCTATCAACTCCCTTTATAGTATTTATGCTATTGATATCTGATATATCACAGACTATACATTAAATTCATAATTTACACAATAGTCTGAATAAAATTTATTTTAATTTAGTCATATTTTCCCAAGTTTATATTCAACATTGAATAGCTGTTCCTCTTTATTCCATAAATGAGATACATTCAATTCCTCCAGCCCGCCCCATAGTATGGTGCGCTGATCTTCCTGGAGGGTAAATCAAACTCTCTTCACTACTTGTTTAAAAAGCAAAGTTTACGAAAACAGCCTAATAAAAAGCATTACCCCCGGTATTTAATCATACCTATATGATGGGGTTTCCTATATATATTAAAAGGAGTGTTTTTATTGAATCCTTATTATTATCCATATTACCCATATCGAGTAAATAACTGGGGACAAATTTTGAATGTTTTGCGGCAAAGTTTATATGCCGAAGAAATGGTATGTTCGATGAGTTCTGAACTTTTCCATATACCCGAAACCAAAGATTTAAAAGGGAATGCCGAGATGCATGATCATCTTGTTCCAGCCTCCTATCACCGCGTTACTGCGGTAGGGTGCGCACAAAGACTCGTGAATGGAGAGCAGCGTCAATCCATCATAGACACCATGGCTGCTTGTATTATAAATGCCGAAAATCAAGATCGAAAAGTACGGGAAGGTTTAATAACGATGGAGGAAAATTCACCGCCTGAATATAAAGCGTTTATGAATTTGATTATTAAATGGCAGGACCAGGCAGAAAATTATTTAGCACAAGCAAAAGATTCTTTGCGGACGATGGGTGTTGCCTTTCCTTCTGCAGGAAGCGGACAGCAGGATGGGGGATACAATCTGTATTGATGGGCTTGACTATAAACACAGAAATAACCCCAACAGACTTCGAGTCATCGTTGAAGGAAGCGAGAATGTAGTTATGATCAAACGAGTGCAATACGTTGCACTCGTTTTATTTTATTTAACCTTACAACATTATCTCTGCACTATTAACCAAAGTCGCTCTAAATATCTGTATATTCCCTCATAAGTACCACAAAATAATGGCAATATAAAGAAGAATCGTTCATAATTTGGGGGTTTATGTATTGGGTATTTTTGAGAAAAAGAAAGAAACCTTAAATGCAGCGGATATATCCGCTCTATGGCTGCAGTACATGGGCGATAGTATGGCCATATGTGTTTATAAATATTTTATTAAAATCGTTGAAGAAAAAAAGATAAAATCGATTTTAGAATACTCTTTGCGCTTGTCAGAGAGCCATATCGCTAAAATTAAAGAGTTTTTTATAAGTGCTGATTTCCAAGTTCCAAAAGGCTTTACAGAAGATGATGTAAACCTTGATGCCCCGCGTCTTTTTTCTGATGAATTTTTACTTTTTTATTCCAAAATTATGACGATACATGGGGTAACTGCTTATAGCTTAGCAATGACCACCGCGGAACGGCAAGATGTCCAAAATTATTTTTATGAATGTTTAGTAACCTCAAAAGATTTATTCCAAAGAATTATGGAGCTGGCTAGAAGACAGGCGAAATTTACAAGTTTACCTACCATTCCTTCTCCAAAAGGGATAGAATTTACAGAAACTACAGGCATACTTGCCAATTTGGCTGGAGAGAAAAGACCGCTTAATATTGCTGAAATCACGAACATTTTCTTTAATTCAAAGAAGACTGGCTTAGTTAGATCACTAAGTTTAGCTTTCAGTCAGGTGGCTGATCTGGAGGAAGTCCGTAAATTCATGTCTAAGAATGCCAAATTAGCTGGGAAAGATGCCGAAAGCTTTGACGCACTATTGCGGGAAGATCATCTTTCAATCCCAGAGAAATGGGATGCTGACATCACGGATTCAACTGTAAGTCCATTTTCGGATAAATTGATGATGTTTCACGCAGCATTATTAGTAAATGCCGCTCTTTCTTATTATGGTGCTGCTTTAGGTTCCAGTCTAAGATCGGATATCACTTTAAATTATCAGAAAGTATCGCTTCATGCGATGCAAGCTGGTGGTCTTTGTTATAAAATACTGGTTAAACACGGATGGATGGAAAAACTCCCGGAAGCGGTGGATAGAAAATCCCTGGTGCAGCGTCCAGGAAAATAAGCGTTAGAATTCCCTATCATATATGACTTCGTCGACTTAAAATTTTTACGTAAAATCCTCACTGCATCACGATCAATTACAATAAAAAAATGCTCCAAGCATTAGCTTCGAGCATTTTTTTAAGTTGCCTTACTCCGTTTATGCCTTCTCCTTATTTCAGCAATCATCCAGGTAAAGACAGGAATAAAGAAGGAAATCAAAACAGTTAAAGGATAATACTTAGATATATAAACCGAAATAAAATGGTTATAATTCTTAATCCCGAAAACTGTGAAAAACACAACCAATGCAACAGCAGTAACGTGTATCCCCCATTTACCTCTTCCTTTGAACCATAGCTCAAGACCTTTTCCAATCGATCTGTGCAGGACAGAAATCCGGATGATTCCGCCAAATACAATCACGGCAATTCCGTATATATCAAACCGTTCCACAAACCCGAATGAAACCAGCCTTACGATACTTTGTGCGGGATATTCAAGTGTTTTAACAAACTGCTCTCCAAAAACAGCCAAAGTGCCAGTGACTGTTCCTAAAAACATAATCGCAATAAGGAGGACTAAAATGCTGTTTGTAAACAATAGGGATTGTGATCTTTCATATTGCCTTCTCAACTGGACCATTAACAGCAAGGTCATTTCCCCATATAGGCCAACAGTTAAAATAATGGCGTCAAAGAGAGAAAAAAAACCCTTTTCAAAAATAGGCAGCAAATTTTTAAAATCCTTTTCTCCCAATGTGGTTATGGCTATCGCAAAACCTGTAATGACAATGAATGGCAAGAGGGCTTCGCTGATTCTTGTAACATTTTCAATTCCTACAAATAAGGCATAAAAAACAATCAGGTAAAAAACTGTACCGATTACCCACCTCGGTGTCTCTGGCAGAAAAATCACTTGCACAAAGTCAACGATTCCATAAAAGGTAATGATAATTAAATATAAAAAGTAAACAGCTAAAGGCAAGATCATTAACTTTCCGGCCATCTTGCCAAAGGTTTGCCGAAGCATCCCACCAAATGTGGAATCAGGATAAATCGTATGCAGCCTGAAAATAATAAAACCCAGAAAAAATCCAAGAGGCATTGCGAGGATGATGGCTACCCATGCCTCATGTCCAGCCATGGAAAAGATCGTCGGCAACAAAAGAAAGTGGCCAGTAACAGGCATGATCATGGACAAAAGGAAGACGGATTGCCGGTAAGAAACAACTTCCACACTATCTGCCCCCTTCATAGTTTAATAAGCCGTTTGCCGGCAAATCTGTGCTGACTTTTACAACCACTTTTAATGAAGGGTAAATTTCCTCCCACTGCTCTTTATGTTGTTTCCAGTAGTCATTTTCTTTCCTGCGAATAATTTCAGCAAAATCAAAGGTATTTGCCTTTAGTTCTTTTTGAATCTTATCCACCGTATTCTTAACTTCTTTTTTTACAGCTTTTTCGTATAATTGATTGATTTTCTTGATATTTTCATTCGTTAATCTTACAGCCTTCGAGGTTTCACCAATAAATCCCGTTTCTTGAATGAGTATCTCGATAACTGGCTGTCCATTTTTTAAAATAGTATTGATAGAAGTCTTTGAGTCTTTAATTTCGATTGATACGTTAACGGTTTCTTCTTCAGAGAGAGGCATATGAATAACCTGAATACCCCCTTTTAACTCCCCCTGTACTCTCAGCATTCCCCTCGTTTCAACTGCATCTAGCTCCCCCACCAATTTATCTCCTTTAAAAATCGCGGTTCCATAATTCTCAAAATCATTAACTCTCTTATGAATGATGGGCATATAAGGGTCTTGATAGGGTTCAATTAAACGCTGGTAAAAATTATGCAATTCCACATAAGGGGCTTTCGATAATGCTTTTTGCTCCACGAGAGAGTTTCTCATCGCTCTTGCTGGAATATCAAACAATTCAGTATTCACGATCTCTAAAATTTCCTTTGCATTTTCTTCTGCCAAGAAAACGGACATGTTAAATCGAGGTTCATGATCGCGTAAAAAGAAATCAAAGGCAGGGGTCACTCCGTCTTCAGCTGCTGTCTTTCCGATAATGAGCGAATCAATATGCTGATGGATTTCCTTCCTTTTTGCCTCAATGATAAAATTCCTGATCGCTTCAAACACCGTAGCTCCGTGGGCAGTATGAACAATTGCCGTACTGGGGAGATCACTATTGGGGCTGCCCGTTTTAATTGTTTGGGCAGTAACATCAAATCCCGATTCGTCTCCTTTATCAATTCCTATACCCGATACAATTCCGACATCCCTTAATTCTGTACTTCCCCAGCAGCCAGTCAGTATGATCATCGTAAAAGGAAGAAGAAGTAGTGCCAAGTATCTCAAAGTTCTTCTCCTCCTTCTTGCTTCTTGCCCGATCTTGGTTTGTTGCCTTTCACCTGGCGCACTTCATTCACAGTCTGAAGGGCTTCTGGACGGCGATTCAATTGCCAAAATGGCGCTCTGATTAAAAAATCCTTCCAGCCCGCCCACGTAATCGGGAACCATGGAGACATGTATGGCACGCCAAATGAGCGCAAAGAAGCAACATGTAGCAGGAAAAAGGTAAGAGCCAGCATAACCCCATAGATCCCTAAAATTCCGGCCGCAAATAAATACATGAATCGGAGTATAGAGATCGAATCATTCAATGGGGTAATAATGAAGCTGGTAATCGCTGAAATCGCCACAACGATGACGGTAGGAGCACCAACAAAGCCAGCATTCACTGCAGATTCCCCGAGAACCAAAGCCCCTACAATGGAAACAGCTTGTCCAACATGCCTGGGCATGCGTATTCCTGCTTCCCTCAGCCATTCAAAACTAATGATCATGATATAAACTTCTATAAAGAGAGGGAAAGGCACGCCCTGTCTTGATGCCGAAAGACTGATTAATAGCTCAGTAGGAAAGGTTTCTTTATGAAAATTTTGAAACGCCACATAAGCTGCAGGCGCCAAGGTAGATACCAAAAACCCAACGAGCCTTAATATCCTTAAGAATGATGCATAGTAAGGTCTTGAATAATAATCTTCAGCAGCCTGGAATGACTCCATCATCAGATACGGGACGACTAAAACGGTGGATGTCCCATCTACCATAATCGCAATTCTTCCTTCCAATAATCTTGCCGAAACAACGTCCGGCCTCTCTGTATTGGAGACAGTAGGAAATGGAGAATAAGGCGCATCCTCGATAAATTCTTCAATATACCCCGATTCCATTATGGCGTCTGTGTTTATTCTCTTCAGCCTATTTTTTACTTCTTCCAATATATCCGGATTCACCAAATGATCAATATACGCAATTGCCACATCTGTTTGTGATAAGGTACCAAGCGTCATTTGCTCAATGATTAGATTCTGGTTATGAATTTTTCGTCTAAGCATGGACGTATTGGTTCTTAAGGTTTCAACAAAGCCTTCCCTCGGTCCCCTTACAACCGTTTCCGTTACGGGCTCCTGAATGCCTCTCATTTCCCAAGCTCTTGAACCAAGAATATATACCTTCTCCATTCCATCAATTAACAAAATCGGATCTCCCTTTAATAATTGAGAAACACTCTTTTTCATCATACTTTCTGTAGAAATGTCGGATATACTCAGCAAATCCTGCTCGATCGTCTCCAGCCTTTGTAAAATAGGATGATCCTCCGTTTCAAGCTCCATAAGCGGCTTGATAATGTTCTCATTGATGGCTGTTTTGTCATATAACCCCTCTATTGCAACAATTAAAGCATCTGCTTTTTGCTGGCGCCCAATCGTAAAACGCCTAAACACAATATCCGAGTTCTTCCCCAAAAGGTCCGAAATATAGGTAATATTTTGGCTTAAGATCTTAGATACCGGCTGGTCAGGAATACTAAAATCCTCTTTGCGGTCCAGTTTCGAATATTCAACTTTGCGTTTGATCCATCCCAGCATATTGTTCACCCGTTCAATCCTTTAATCTTATGTATGGCAATCTTATCCTTTGAAGAACTGCTGGAATTTATACCCCATTTATACCTGCCTAGCCCCTGGATGTAATTCACCTTGAAAAGGCTCTAAATGAATAGCAACTCTAACATAAAACCGATCAACGATTCATATTTTAACTAAGCTACAATTCCTATGCTCCCATAATGTCTAAGGAGGAAATATGCAATGATAGCAGCACAGTATAAAATTACTTTACCAAGTGATTATGATATGCAAATCATTAAAGCACGGGTAAAAAAGAATGCTTATAAAACGGACGGATTTCAGGATCTGAAATTCAAACTATATTTGATAACAGAAAAAGGAATAAACGATAATAACCAAAATAGCTATTGCCCTTTATATCTATGGAAAGACAGCAGCGGCCTAAACAAATTTTTATTTGATGGATTCTACGACAATATTTTAAACTCATTTGGATGGCAGCGGGTTAATGTAGGAATACCGCTCATTGACACCACTTCATCGAACTTCACGGAGAGCAACTACCTGTATCACATTACAGGAAGAATCCAGCCGCAGGAAAGCCTTCTTAACCTAAAAGCTAAGATAGCACAAGAACTTCCAGTATTGGAGAATACCTATTATTTAGTTACATATAATCCCGATAAATGGGAGTATGAGGCGTTTTACTTTTTAACCGATTTAGATATCTCAAAAGAAGTGAATGGAGTCATCTATAAGATCCTTCATATATCCCAATAACATTATGTATGCTTGAGCGTTCAACACGCCCAAGAACGAGTATAGCTACTCGCCATAGCAAACTTTAACGCAAACATAACCAATACAATAATATACGCAGTTCTCGTCTGGAGTGTCGCCTATATCACTTCTGGGTATTATTTCGATCAGCGGTACTATTGATTTAACAGTTCGGCGGGAGCAACGGCTTATTTGATTTTCGTTTGAATGATTTAACATATCCTTATCACCCCCTTCATAATATGCTATTCAGGAATAGGGACAAGTGTATGGTTGATGTGCAGAGAATTAAGAATTTGTGTAGGAATCATATAAATTAGCACCTAGCTTTGTATTTGGGCCTGTTAAAGCCAAATATTGATTTTAGCACCCTGTTGATTGGAGCGGAAGGCACGAGACTCCTGCGGGAGAAGCGTGTCAACGGGAGACCCCGCAGGCGCGAATGCGCCGAGGAGGCTCCCGGACCGCCCGCGGAAAGCGAGTGCCTGGAGCGGAAATCAACAGGCAAGTTTAACAGAGCTGTAATTTTATGAAGTTGGCTAAAAAGGAAGTATATACAATAAAACAGCCTCAGCAATACGCTGAGGCCATTTTATGTATATACTGCCAATTCCTAAATAGCTTTTTGATCACCTGCAATAATTGCCTCTTCCGCTTCCTCTTTGCTAAGTTTATAGACTCCTATCCCGGCAAAGGCTAATATGAAAGCTATGATCGGTGTAAGATAAGTCATAACGGCCCATATTCCATAACCGCCAGCTCCATAGATCGGCACCCCTAAAGTGCTGATATAAAATGCACCGGATGTTCCCCATGGGACAAGAGCTGCGACCATAGTGCCTACGTCTTCAATGCTCCTTGATAAAGTTCTGGCTGCCATCCCCGCTTTAAGGAATGGTTTCTTGAACATTTCCGGAAGCATGATTGCCACCGTGTAGGAAGTACCGGAAAAGACCAGCAATACCAATCCGGTGAATAAAGTAGTGATCATCAGCGGCCCGCGCGTCCTCACTCTGTTTGCAAGCGGAGCAATGGCCACCTCTAAAAATCCTGCCTTGCTAATGATCGCCGTATAGGCATATCCGCAATAAATAATGATAACAACACCGACCATGGAAACAATTCCCCCGCGATTTAGCAGGGTAAGGACACTTTCAGCTAAATTGGCTGGATCCGCTCCAGGAACCATACTGACATTAAACCCTCTTAACGAAGCAAATATCCCAGATTCCAGCGTATACCCCTGATACAGGACTCCAATGGCAATAGCTGATAAGCAGGCAACAAGCATCGTCGGCACAGGTGGCTTTTTCGTAATGGCCCCTGCAAGGATAATAATAAATGGCAAAATCAGCAGCGGGCTCCAATTAAATAGCTCAGCCAATCCAGCCTGCATCGCTAATGCTTCTTCCGGCACCCCTTCTCCGGTAATCTCCAGATTGAGACCAACGATGTAAAAAAACACAAGGGTTATGAGGGCTGCAGGAAATGTTGTCCACATCATGGACCTTATATGGTCATATAAATCCACACCTGAAGTAGCGGCTGCAAGATTCGTTGTCTCAGAGAGCGGTGACATTTTATCGCCAAAGATCGAGCCGCAAATAACCGCTGCTGCTGTAATATGAAGCGGCACGCCAAACCCGGCCGCGATGCTCATACATGCCAGGCCGGCAGTTCCTGCTGAGCCCCAAGAAGTACCCGTAATGGTTGAGAAAACAACACACAATAAAAAGGTTGTTACAAGGAGATATTGGGGAGTGACGATATCAATTCCGAAGAAAATCAGCATAGGAATGGAACCGCTGAAGATGAAAGTCGAAATGACCATTCCGATTACCCAAATGATCAGAATCGCCGGTGTCGCACCTGCAATACGGCTGCTGATGGCTTTTTCCAGTTCGCTCCATGAATAGCCAAGCCTCCATGCCAGGATCCCGGCACAACCTGCCGCTGCAACCATCATTAATTCCACTCTTAAACCAAAAGCCAGAAACCCCACAAAGACGAATACGAACATAAATAATAGGGCTAATATCGATTCACCATATGTCGCTTTTCTTTTTTCCATAAACAGCCTCCTCTAAATTTTTCGTACGATACCTTAAACAGAACCCTCTCTAATAAAACGTGCTGGTGAAAACGGTTCAATGTGATAATCCGTTTTTCCATATAGCGCAAGCTCTGCGCCGATTTTGCCCATGACAGGCGCAAGCTTAAAGCCATGCCCCGAGAAACCGGTTAAGTAGATAATACGGTCCTGGCCAGTACTGGTCCCAATCACTGGATGCCGATCTGCTGTATAAATCTCCATATATGAATTGACTCTTGAGGGATCAGGGTACAAGCCTGGCAGATCTTTTTCAATGATCTCCGCAAAGGCAGCCAGCTCTTTTAGATCGACCGCCCGATCAAGCGAATCAGGACTGGAAATCCGGCTCTTCTCTGTGGTAAACATGCCGATTTTCACCATATTGCCATCAACAGAAGGAAATCCATAATAATAGAAGCCTTCCCTTTCCCTTGTAAATACAGGGAAATTCTCTTCACAAAAGTGATTGGCTTTTCTTGGAAGGAACCAGGCATTAACAAGCCGGCGGACATCCATGAAATCAGCAAACTCCTGCATGAAATTCACTGCCCATGGTCCAGCTGTAACAAGAACCTTCCGAACCTTAAAGGTTTTGCCTCCAGCAAATATCGTCACGCCATCTCTTTCACTTTTAATATGATCGACAGCCGTGTGACTATGAATCTCTGCTCCCAGGTCGCGGGCCCGCTGAACAGCAGAAACAATGGAAAGCTGCGGGCGAAGATAGCCTGATAGTTTATCAATAATGATTTGTTCACCCTTCTGCAAACGATGCTGCGGGTACCTTTTCCCGGCTTCTTCCCAGTTCAGTACCTCATGATCCAAATGATATTCTTGTATACTTTTATAAACGTTTTTCATATCAGCTGTCTCTGGATGGCCAATGATTAAGCCGCTGGTTAAGGTTAATAAAGGATTGCCTGACTCCTCTTCCAGGTTCCGCCATAGCTTATATGCATCCTTGAGCAATGGAACATAATGAGTCCCTTCTTTATAGGCTGTCCGGAAAATCCTTGATTCACCGCCTGCAGCGGACCGGTCATGTCCGACGCCAAATTGTTCAAAACCGATGACAGAAGCTCCTGACTTAGCCAATTGCCACATCGCCATGCTTCCCATTGTTCCCAAGCCTATAATTCCAACATCTGCGTCCATCTTCAACCCTCTCTCTAAATATTTTGAATATTATAATTATAGTTGAGAATAATAACTGGAACAATGGAACTTAAGAACATGGTTTAGGTTAAAAATGATGTAAATTTGTGCATTTCGCACATTTTTAAGTTTGCTATGTTAGAAACTCTGGAAGCTATTTGTCTATTTTGCTGTGTGTTACATTCCTATAAACTTCCATTCCATTAGCGAAATACCCAAATACAAATACAGCATCCTCCGGAAATCCTTTTTATGAATTCCTGTAATCTCTTCTATTTTTTCCAGTCGATTTTGCAGGGTATTTCTATGTATGTGAAGGGAATGGGCGGTATCCACTTTGCTGAAGCCTGAATCACACCAAGCCTTTATGGTCTGTGATAGATCCTCCCAGTCATCTGACACAAGCAGCTGCTTCATTTCCCTTTTCAACATCCCCATAGAATCTGGATCCATACTCTGAAGCAAGGTCTCCAGCTGATAATCATTCACATGAAACACTCTTTCAGTTCCTCTATGTTTTTTGCCAATCTCTATCACTTTCCAGGCTTCCCGATTTGATCGTTTGATTTCCGGAATCGTGTCTGCAGCACCTCCTATGCCAATGATCCCTTTAATGCTTTTCGCATCCAAACGCTTTACAAGCTGCTTGCATCCTGCAGACAATTCGCCATAGGAATGACTACTGTCCCCTCCTTTATGCAAAATGATAAACTTGTCATCTCCCATATAAGTGGAAAGATCTTTATGGGTAAAAACAAATTGAATCTCTTTTAATATCGTTAGTTTAATGCGCTGAATACGGACTTCCAGTGATTCATCATGATACCGGGAATCAGAAAATCCCCTGATGATATCGTCCATATTCAGGACTTCGACAGCCACACAGATAAATGGCGGCTTTAATTCAAAACCAAGCTCGAAGCTTCGGGTTTTCAGCAGGTTTTCACTAGATTGATTTGCTTCAAAAGCCAGGATTTCTTTTATAAATTGCTGATGGGCTTGCTGAGAAATAAGACTGGACTCCACAAGAATTTCTTCCCTCAGCATAATTTCAGCATGCTTTTTGACTAAGAGGCCGTACTTCTCTACATTCCTTCTCTCTCCTGTAATCGCAATCGTTCCAATGATATTGCCATGTATTTCGATCGGGAGGGTGAAACCGGGTTTTGTCCCTTCAAAATGATCGATATAGCCGGGCCTGATGGTTAATGGCCTTTTATTTTTAATAACCGGTATAGAAGCTTCATGAACGATCCCCAATCTATCCTTATCGCTGGCAGCAATAATCGTACCGGTTTCATCGGTTATAATGACGTCATATCCGATGATTTCACTCGTGGACGCAGCAATATTTGTGGCGACTTTCTTTAGCATTTCATTCATCCCCTTCAACTGGGCTAGCATAATATATGAGCCATTCTTTCATTCTATCTTTATATAAACTCTATGAATATAAGACGTAAAATGCAAGCCCAAGGTTAAAGGACAGTAGATTGATGGCTGCTATATGATTAAAATGAAAAACACCATTGACTTTAATACTTAAAAGCGTTTAAGATATAAAGCATCATATCCATACTTAAATGCTTTGAAGGAATTGAAGTAATGGTATCCTCCCTGTTGCAGAGAGCTGGTGGTTGCTGTGAACCAGTACAAAGGAAATCATGAATTACGTTTCTGGAGCTTCTTATTTCTTTGGCTCAGTTAAAATTAAGTGTTGATTTACGCTGCAGGCACTCAGCGAATCGCGGACTTCCGGGACCCTCCTCATCGTTTTACGCCTGTGGGGTCTCCCATTGGTACACTACTCCCGCAGGACTTTGAATATGCTTCCTCGAATCCGCACTAAGAAAGTGCGAATGCATTTTCGAGGATCTCGCGCCTTCCGCTCCAATCAACACGATGCTAAATCAACATTTAGTTTTAACACGCCATTTCTTTACAAAGAAATAAGACGGTTTAACCGTTATTCTCTTAAGTGGTAAGTTCTTTACTTACAATCAGGGTGGTACCGCGAGTAAAATCGTCCCTGCTGAATGAAAATTCGGCAGGGATTTTTTATGTATATAACTTCCGCACTTAAAAGCGTTTAAGGGATAAAACTTTATGCAGGGAGATAGACTTTATGAAAAAATCCATACCAGCACACTTACGCCCATTTACAGCCCAACAGCATTACAACAAATACACCCCCATTGACCATGCGGTTTGGCGTTATGTGATGAGACAAAATCATCATTTCCTTCAAGACATCGCTCATGATGCATTCACATCTGGTTTAAAATCGTCAGGTATTAATATAGACAGCATTCCGCGAGTGTCCGAAATGAACGACCAATTAGGAAAGATCGGCTGGGGGGCTGTCATTGTTGACGGACTGATTCCAGGAACAGCCTTTTTCGATTTTCAAGCACATGGCATCCTCCCGATCGCAACGGATATTCGTCAAAAAACCAATATTGAATACACACCTGCCCCCGATATTCTCCATGAAGCAGCGGGGCACGCGCCGATCTTATTCGATGAAACATATTCCAACTTTGTTAGATTGATAGGAAACATTGGGGCCAATGCTTTTGCAACAAAAGAAGAACATGAGGTATTTGAAGCGACAAGGCATTTATCAATTATTATGGAAAATCCGAACTCTACGGAAGCCGAAATGGAAGCTGCCAAAAAGCATTTAAAGGAAAAGCAGCAGCTTGTAAAGGGACTTTCGGAAGCGGAACAAATCTCCCGAATCTTTTGGTGGACGGTTGAATTTGGCCTGATTGGGGATCTCCATAATCCAAAAATCTTTGGAGCAGGTCTTCTGTCTTCTGTTGGTGAAAGCAAGTATTGCCTGTCTGATAAAGTGATAAAACGGCAATTTTCCATAGAGGATGCGATAGCGACCAGCTACGATGTTACGTCCATGCAAACCCAGCTATTTGTTTGCGAAAGCTTTGAACAATTGATTGAGAAAGTGAATCATTTCGGTGAAACGATGGCCTTTCGCCAAGGAGGCACGGAAGCCATTGAGAAAGCGATTGCTTCGAGCCAAGTTTCGCATATTGAATACAATTCAGGCATTCAGATTACAGGTCTGTTTACGGATATCTTAAAAGATCTGGACGGAGAAGCAATCTATCTAAAAACAACAGGTCCCAGTGCCCTTTCAATCCAAAACAAACAAATCGATCATCATGGTCCAGATGTTCACATTGATGGATTTGGCGCACCTATTGGAAGGCTTGCAGGTGGCATTCAGCTTGAGGAACAGTCGGAACAGAGCCTGAAGAAACTGGGCATCGAAATGAATAAAATGATGCAAATAACATACGAAAGCGGAATAGAAATCTCCGGTCATGTGACCAGCTTACTAATTCATCAAGATTCACTTGTCTTGATCACGTTAGAAGAATGTCTTGTTAAAAAAGGAGATGACGTCTTGTTCGATCCGGCCTGGGGCACATATGATTTAGCAGTTGGCAGTCAAATTGTATCCGCACGCCCAATTGCAGCCGATTACGCATCATTCCACGGGGAACCGATTATAAATGAAGACGCCCAAAAAGAAGGAAAGACCCTTACCCCTCTAGAACAATTATATGAAGAAGTAAGGCAAATCCGGGAATCCAATTTCTCTAAAGACGTACTTCTTCACAGCATTGTTGGAAAAATACTCAATGAATTCCCAGAAGAGTGGCTGCTTCAGCTGGAAATCCTTGAATTAGTGGAAAGGTATGACAAAGAATCACCACTGAAAAAATTGCTGCTTGATCAGCTAGAAAAATTAAGTGAAGAGGAACGCTACATCCGGCTGATTCAAAATGGATTGGATGTCATCTTCGATCGGAGGCATGTAACCGTATGACGCAATTAAGTGAAGAAGAAGTAACCCAACAATTAACCTCACTGCCTGAGTGGAAAAGAAAAGATAGCAAATGGATCGAACGCCGTTTTCGCTTTAAAGAATACTTGGACGGAATTGATTTCGTGAACAAAATCGCCGCAATAGCTGAAAAAGAAAATCATCATCCTTTTATTAACATTCAATACAAAATGGTGATTGTCTCCCTCACCTCCTGGAGTGAGAATGGCCTATCGGAGCTGGATTTTAAGCTTGCCCGGCAGATGGAGGATTTGTTTGATTCAGAGTCCTTGTAAAAAGGGGCACTTTCAAGAAGAAAAGGCACAGAAGCTCAGAGTGGTCGAGCTTTCTAAATATAAAAGGCTCTTTTTCTAAAAGATTGTTGTTTTTAAATAGATATTGTGATTAAAAACCTTGAAAAATAAGGTTGGTTGATTGTAGCGGAAGGTGCTAATCCCGCGAAAATGCATCCGCATTTCCTTCGTGCGGTGATGATTCGAGGATGCTTATTCAAAGTCCTGCGGGAGGAGTGGGACAGGTGAGACCTCACAGGCGCTGCGCGCCGAGGAGGCTCACCACCGCCCGCCCCGCAGTTCGCTGAGCATCCTGGAGCGGAAATCAACCACTCCTCACTACTTGATTAAAAAGCAACAAAGTTTGCGCAAACAGTCATTTAAAAACACTTTGAAGATATTCTTTCCATTAATAGTGAGTACTAAAAAAAGGGCCAATCCATAGCTTTAAACAGCATGGATTGGCCCTTTTATGCCTGAAATAATGAAGTCTGGACTAATTATTGTTCAACACGAATGCCGTTGTTAATACTGCCAGCAGCTTTCTTCTTCACTCTAAACCAGGAATACACAATCGCTGCAATCAGCGTAAATCCAAGATACCCCATCAGTGGATAAACCGTGCCGACCAATGTGATGAAGCCCACAAAGCTTGCACCAAATGCCGCTGCTCCAAATAAAACAACATAAAGGCTGAACTTCGGATTCTCCCTTTTTACCACACGTGCCGTGAACGCATAAAGCATTCCAACCGCTGTGTTATAAATCATGCCAAGCAGCACGACGAACATTAATAAGCCAAACGCCGGTGAAATTTCATTTGCCAGCGCGAGAATCGGCATGTCCGATCCGCCAACGACATCCATTTTAACAAGCATGCCCACATTGATAATTAAAATAAGAACGCCCAGCCCGACACCGCCAAGGATTCCTCCCAGTCCAGCCTGTTTCTCATCCTTCGTTGTGCCACCCATAACGGCCAGCATCGCAGCACCTGCCGCTATATTGTAAGAAACATATAATAAAGCACCCATAAACCAATTAGAAGCGGCTGGCGTTTGACTCTCCGCCAACTTCTGAACTTCTGCGAAATCAATCCCCATTGTACTTAATGCATAGCCGCCGATAATGATGACCATTAAGAGCAAGAATGGCGTTACAAGAGAGATAATCGATATTACTTTCTGGACATTCAGGCAAACCGTCAGGATCGCCAACACGGCCATAATGATATTCCCCGCCATACTCGGTATGCCGAACTGTTCTTCAAAAATGGAGCCCGAACCTGCAAGCATGACAACGGCCACTCCGAAAAGGAAGAAGGTAATGATAAAATCAACTGCCATTCCAAGGTATTTGCCGCAAATATGGTAAATCACATCTTTATGGGAGTCTGTCTGCAGCCGGCTTCCAAGCTGTGTTAAGTTCATGCCCAGGAACGCAAACAAGAAGGTTGCCACAGCGGCTCCAATCAACCCCATCCACCCGAAGCTTGTGAAGAACTGCAAAATCTCCTGGCCGGAAGCAAATCCTGCGCCAACGATGACACCAATAAAAGCCCCGGCAATCTGTATACTTTTTTTCATCATTTTCTCCCCCTTTTAATATTAGAATTTTGCGACAATTATTAGTAAAAGAGAAAGAGAGAATCCTCTCTCCTCTTTAAGAAAAGCTTTTTTCGGAAACAGTAAACTGCTTGATAGTTTCCAGATTAGGCTCATAGCCGAGACCTGTTTTTTCTGGTACTCGAATCATTCCATTGTCAACGGTCACTTCCGGTTCAATTAGATCCTTTTCCCAGTAGCGGGATGACGCTGCAGTATCGCCTGGCATCACAAAGTTTGATAGAGTCGTAAGGGCGATGTTGTGTGCGCGGCCGATTCCTGATTCAAGCATCCCGCCGCACCATACCGGAATGCCGCGCTCCTTGCATAGATCGTGAATTTTCTTGGATTCTGTTAATCCGCCAACCCGGCCAATTTTGATATTAATAATCCTGCAGCTTCCAAGCTCAATCGCTTTTCTGGCATCCTCATAGGAATGGATGCTCTCATCCAGGCATACCGGTGTTTTAAGCTCTCTTTGCAGAGTCGCATGGTCGATAATATCGTCTGATGCCAGCGGCTGTTCGATCATCATTAAATCGAATTCATCCAGCTGTTTTAACAGTTCAATATCCTCCAGCCTGTAGGCAGAGTTTGCATCAGCCATCAGCTGCACATCCGGAAAATGCTTGCGGACTTCCCTCATAACCTCAACATCCCAGCCTGGCTTGATTTTGACTTTGATCCGCTTATAGCCTTCATTCACATGCTCTTCAATAAGCTTCAGCAAATCATCAACCGTATCCTGAATGCCAATGCTGATTCCTACCTCTATTTCATTGGCCGTCCCGCCAATCGCTTTCGCCAGCGGAATCCCCTGCTGCTTGGCATATAAATCCCAAACGGCACCTTCGAAAGCTGACTTAGCCATATTGTTTTTGCGTATGTAAGATAGTGTTTCTGAAACTTCATCAGGATGAAGGATCTCTTTATTTAATAGGTTCGGAATAATAAAGTCCTCCAGCATATGCCAATTCGTTTTCAACGTTTCTTCATTGTACCAGGGAGAATGAAAAGCAACGGATTCCCCCCACCCGCTTAAGCCGTTTTCATCCTTTGCTTCCAGCAGAAGAAACTCTTTATCCTGAAACGTTCCGAAGCTTGTTGTAAATGGAGCTTTCATTCTCATTTTCATATGACGCAAAACGACTTCTGTCACTTTCATTTCTCTTCCCGCCTTTTCGTGTTAGTTAAGCTGCAGTTCGTCTCTTTGAACCAGTACATAGTAATGCACGAGTCCTTCTTGTCCTTTTATAACACTGGCTATCGCATATCCCTGAGCGAATAAACGTTGCAAAATCTCTCTCGTTTTAAAGCGCCAATCCATGGCCAGTTCGTAATTATGGGTTTTAATTGCCTGGAAATTTGTTGGAATTGGGACGAGCACTGGCCCCCATGTCTTCTCCCACTCTGTATTTAATAGAACCGGAAAGTCGTCCTCAGACACGCCCCATTCAAACGGATCCAATGCAGAGTCCGCATCAATCCTTACAGGTTCCTCCACATGTGAACTATTAATCCACCATTCTACCTTTAAACGGTCTGTCGGCAGGCCATGATTCAAACTGTCATCCATATCTCCATAGCAATTTTCTACATAGGTAGAGCAGACTGCATGGAGCTTGGAAAGATTCAGATAGGCATTCCGGCTTTCAAGCGGATCGAATGTCCACGTGATCAAGTCGTACCCCATCTCGGAAGCCATCTCCTTCTGCTTCTGTTTAAGAAGGGCACCCAGCCCTTTATCCTGATGATCGGGATGAATGCCAAGCATGTGGGAGCAAAGATAGCTTTTGCCCTTGTTAAAACCGGCAAACCCATAACTGAATCCAATCAGTTCATCTTGGTAAAAGGCACCAAGCAGCAGGCCTCCATTCTGGGCAGCTGTGATGGTTTGATGAACAGGAAGCGGATCCATGCTCCAGATGTCATGCTCCAACTTTTGAACAAGATTCATATCGGAGGCTGTATGAAGAACTCGCAATTCCATACTCTTAGTTGCTGTTACGCCCATTTTCCTCTCCCCCCAATGTATGCAATAATGTTCTGGCTAAAATTTCAATCCCTGAATAAATGGCATCCCGATTGAACGTCATCTTCGGATGATGAAGCCCCGGCTGCAAATCACAGCCCAATCCGAGCATGGTCGCCTTGATGTTCGGTTTCTTCAGGGTATAAAAATGAAAATCTTCCCCCCCTGAGGTAACAATCGGCTCCCTTAATTGATCCGCACCAAGCACATCCACAACGGCTTTCTCCATAAAATGCTGCGCCTCTTCGTCTACCTCGGCTGCAGCCACATCTGCTTTTGTTTCTAACGTGATCTTTACTCCGTATAATTTCGATAAGTACTCGGTAATCGTCTCAATTTTTTCAGACAATGCGGCAATCACTTCATTCGTTTGAGCCCGCAGATCCAGGCTAAAGGAAGCTTTCCCTGGAATAATGTTGCCTGAATCACTGCCTGCATGGAACTTAGTCATCTTCGCTGTATAAGGAACCATTGGATCCAAATGAATGCTTTTAATTTCATTTACAAGAGATGCGCCAATTTCAATCGCATTCTGGCCTAAATGCGGACGTGCGCCGTGTGCATCCTCACCGATAATTTCACCCGTGAGGAATCGGGCTGCACCATGATAAATGGCTGCGGATGCCTCTCCATCCCGAATCTCCTGAATCGGCCGGAGGTGAACGCCGTATAAGTAATCCACATCATCCAATACACCCTGCTCAATCATCTTCAAGGCGCCAGTTCCCTTTTCCTCAGCCGGCTGAAAAATAAATTTCAGTTTCCCTTTTGAAGGAAAGCCTGCTTTTTGAAGCAGCAGCATGGCTCCAAGTCCCATGCTCATATGGGCATCATGCCCGCAGGAATGATTGGCCTGAAACTTGCCATCTACCTCCTGCCATAGCGCATCCATATCCGCTCGCAGCGCCACACATGGGCTGCCTTCCCCAACCTCAGCAACCAGACCGGTTGAATCGCCAAACACCTGAACATCAAATCCCCGGCACTCGAGGAAGGTCTTCAAATACTCCGTCGTTTTGTATTCCTTCCAGCTGATCTCCGGATTTTCATGCAAATGGTTAAACACACAATCAATCGTCGGTTTTAATTCTTCTATATATTCTCTCAATCCAACTTCCCTCCCGGCTGAATAAAAAAGTGGTTGCTATCCAATTTCTCATATTGTTCTCTTCGCTTTGCAAATCGCTCCCTGTCCTTAATGGAAACACCTGCAATCACCGCATTTAAAAATGAAAATAGCGCTGGTGCCGCATCAATCGTCGACTTTTCCGATGAATGAATGTGAAAAAGCAAATCCGCATGCTCCTTAATCGGGGCAATACTCGAATCCGTTATTCCAATTACAAAAGCACCCTGCTTTTTTGCCAATTCCGCCAGCTTGATCGTATCCTTCATATAGCGGTCAAACGAAATCGCAACAAAGGTCGAGCTCTCATCCATATCGCTGATCGTCAGCAGCAAATCATCCGTATCCGGCCGGATCAGCTTGGTATTACCGCGAACCACTCCGAGTGTAAAGGCCAGCCAGCTTGCTGCTGAAAAGGAAGACCGCAAACCTGTAACATAGACCTTCTCAGAATCTATTAAACGGTTAACCATCCGATCAAAATCTTGCTCACAAATTTTTTGTATGGTTTCCCGAATATGCAGGAGATCCTTTTCCATTACATTGGCAAAGAATTGAGGCTTCTCCGCCAGCTCCACCTTGCTCGTAAAATACTGGCCAAGCGTGCTATTGGTTTGCAGCAGCTGCTCGCGAACCATTTTCTGCAGCTCTGAATAACCCGAAAGATGAATGGAGTAACAAAATCGAATCACCGTTGTTTCACTGACACCGATTCTCTTTCCAATCTCCCCTGCTGACTTCACGGCAAAATCCTTGGGATGATCCAGCAGATACATCGCTGCCTTTTGCTGGCCTTTGGAGAGGTTATTAAACTCTTTTTCTATCGTTTCTTTTAAGATCATGTAGGTTCACCTTCAAGAATGAAGTTTATGCTGTATTTTTATAATTTTTGAAGTTCCGACTTCATTTTTATAAAATTAACACAATTTTCACTTGAAAACAACAATAATTCTGAAAATTTTAAAATAAAAAAGGACACCCAATCGGGTGTCCACTACCATCTTCCGGTACAAATACATTCGGAGAAACATCTTCCTTAAATATCTCTGTTGTGCCTTATCCTACACTCCTATTTTATAACCCTAAGTAAAGTAACTGTTCCTTGTTCCATAGAGCTGCTAACAATATTTTTTAGGGATAGAAATTAGTTTTAATAATTAACCTTCTCAGTTGTTCGCAGTTCAACTTCCTTTTTAATATAGTGTAAACCTTTTGCATAAAAAAATTCAGGCTACAAACATTATGCTTATTACAATTAAAATTAGGAGTGGTTAATGTGGTAAATATATTGGAAACATTCGTGGACACCATGAAATCACTGACTGTTCAAGACGAAGACCAACCTCTTCATGTCGGAGAAGTGATGGCATGCTGGATTTACTTAGCGGGACTTGAATTAGCTAAAGTATCTGTTCAATCCGCTATAAATACAACGTCAGATGAAGAGCTACGAACACTGCTTGAAGAAGATATGAAACTTGGCACCAGCCAAAGGAAACGACTCCATGATTTTATGATTAAGGAAGGAATCACGTTACCTCCGGCCCCTGAAGAGATGCCAACATCAGATCCTAATAGTATTCCTCTTGGTGTTAAATTAACTGATGACGTCATTGCAAATGAATTATCTTTAAAAATCGTTAGTTTGATTATGCGTGCTGCAGGTGCTGCTTCCGAATCGGTTCGTACAGATGTTAGTGTATTGTTTGTTCAGTTTCAAGCAGAAAAATTGGCCTTCGCTGCGAGATTAAAACAGGTAATGCGCAAGCGTGGGTGGATTAAAGTCCCACCATTTTACGTTCCTCCTGGTCTCAACAGCCATTAAGTTAAAACCTTCAAAAATAAAAGGGGTTAAAGACAAATTAGTCTTTAACCCACACTAGTACAGCAAAACCTGCTTTGAAGGCGGTTT
Source organism: Bacillus sp. ISL-47 (assembly GCF_018613175.1). NCBI lineage: Bacteria > Bacillati > Bacillota > Bacilli > Caryophanales > Bacillaceae > Bacillus > Bacillus sp. ISL-47. The sequence goes on from NZ_JAGGQS010000002.1 coordinate 50,448, forward strand.
TTTTTTGATTCAGCTTTATAAATAACCGATAAAATCTGCTTCGCAGCGGCTGCTATGAATTTTACTACCTGCAACATTAACGTTTGGCCGGTAAATCATACAGAGTGGCCGGTATTTTACTGAAATTGGCCGGTAAATGTATGATTTTGGCCGGTAAATTCTTTTATTTGGCCGGTAAAAGTTATTTCTGCCTGTACTCTTTCTCTAAAAGTTTGGCTAAAACCGCATTTGGCCTATAAATTTTGAATCTGGCCAATAAAATCAGGAAAGTAAAAACGTATGAAGCTTTAGTATGCCTTTATCTCTAAAGTTAAGTCCTTTTTTACATGGTAATTAAGGCAGTGGTCAAATGATTAAGCTTTTTCTATCTAAAATATGAGTAAAGTCCATAATCTTGCATTGCGGTCTAATTGGCTGCTGCAAAAGCAAAGCAGTGACTCTTCCTGGCTTCCAGTTATATTTTTTTATCTTTTCTAATTGCAACACCTTTTACTCTCTTCATTAATTATTGGGAATGAAAATGCTGCGATGGCTGGTTTGATGATCGAAAGCTGCAGCCAGATGTTTATGCTTGCATAAAGTTATAATTAAACTATAACAAAGCGTAGGTGAAATTTGTTGATTCGTTTGCTTCTTATTATAGTTATATCTATTCTTGTAATAGGCTGCACTAACATTGGTAATAAAGCATTTGAACAGGGAAAGAAAATATCTCCTATTCAAACAGAAAGTCAGACCTCACCTAAAATTATTCTTCTTGTTATCGATTCAATTATGGATGAGCCGTTAAAAAAGGCTATCCAAGAGAAAAAAGCTCCTGCTCTGGCCTTCTTTTTAAAACATGGACAATATAGTAAAAATTTAGTAAGTTCCTATCCAACCATGTCGGTTACAATCGACAGCTCTTTAATAACTGGTACTTACCCGGATAAGAGTAAGATTCCTGGACTCGTTTGGTTTGATCATGATAAGAAGCAAATTATCACTTATGGAAATGGTTTTTTTGAGATCATGAAACTCGGAGTTTCCCAATTTGCTGAAAATATCATGCATCAATATAATAATGTTGACCTCAGTCCAAATGTAAGAACCATCCATGAAGATTTAAACAATATTAAAAAGGAATCAGCATCCATTAACGCATTAATTTATCGTGGAAATTATCCTCATACCCTTAAAGTACCTAAGTTGATAACGAAAGTGAGTAATTTACCTGAGGAATATGAAACCGTTGGGCCGAAAATGCTGTCTTTAGGTGCATTTATTCACCAGGACTCTAAGAATAATCACCTTGTGAATCGTATAGGGCTTAATGATGCCTTCGCGGTTCAGGAATTAAAATATCTTTTGGAAAATAATATTCTTCCTGAATTTACAATCCTGTACATTTCAGAAAATGACTTCACCGTACATAGGAAAGGTCCAAATACCACAAAAGGAATTGAAAAACTTGATAAGCATCTCCAAGAGGTCTTGAATACTTTTCCCAAATGGGAGGATGCCCTTCATAATAATATCTGGGTTATTATTGGAGACAGTAATCAGTCCCCTGTCAATGAACGGAAAAAAGAAGCTCTAATAGATCTAAAAGAAATCCTCTCTAAATACAGAATTTTAAAGCTCAGTAAGCCTGTTGCAAAAGACGATGAAATTGTCATTACAGCTAATGAACGGATGGCATATATCTATAAAATTAACGAAAGTGTTTCTGTAAAAAATCTCGCCGGAAAATTGCAAACTGATCCTCGGATTGCCTGGATTGCATGGAAAGAAAAAGAGATGATACATGTGATATCTGGAGATCATAAGGGATCCACTATTTTCAAACCCGGTGGAACCTATAAGGATATTTATAATCAATCCTGGACTATAAAAGGAAATACCTCCATTCTCGATTTAACCTTAAAGAACAAGAATATTCATTATGGGGATTATCCTGATGGATTAGCAAGGTTATATGGAGCTATGCATTCTCAGGAAGGTGAATTTCTTATTGTTGACGCAAAACCTGGGTATGAATTCATCGGAGAAAGTTCACCTGAACATTCCGGTGGCGGTGCCCATGGTTCAATGCATAAAGATGATTCACTAATCCCCATCATTGTTACAGGAACCAATAAAAGTATCGATCATATGCGGATTGTAGATTTGAAAAAATGGATATTGAATTTTTGGAATGATTGAAATTTACGGATCAGATTTTTATATTGGGAGTAATTTTTCATTATTTATCACGTTGGCCCATTGTATAAAGATTTTGAATTTCGGAAGAAAATAAGAACAAATTTGGACGTGGCTTTATTGTTAAAGGAAAATCATGATTTCCAATAATTATTTTATCTTATTCAACAATCTTGCCCGATTGTTGAATAAGGTGACGGCGTTCTTTGGTTTAATTGTGAGTTCTTTAGTTGATGTTAATGCAAGCTTTTGTTATAACACATGGAAAATTTTCGAAGTGAAGAAAGCAGAATTAAGCGCGATATTGGTATTATTGGGAGTTTATCCTGCAGCAACTATTACAGGTTATATCGTCTCTTGTGCTTAAAAAACTTAATTGATAAAAAATCCTCAAATTCCTGCCGCTGTACCTCATTAAATACAAATTCTTCATTAACCTTAGTTGAAGTTTACTTACTAATTTCCTTTTATTTCAAAGCAGATGCACTTTTATCCTCTTATGTGGCTTCTTCCAGCGTTCTTGGTGCAAAGCAATCTCCTATTTGCCAAGCGAGACATTATCAACAGTCCTTATTCAAAAATCTGCTCCAGCTGATGTTCACCTGCTCCCAGCCACCGAAATTTTCCAAAATGTCTTTCATATTTTTAAATCATCAATTGTTGTCGTCACACAAATACTGTATGACACATAGTATAAACCATATAGTGTATGACATATAGTATTAAAAAAGTGAGGTGGGTGAATGAGTTCTTTACTGAATTCGTTAACGACTGAGCTGCGGAGAGGTACGCTGACATTAGCTGTATTGAGCCAGCTGCGGACACCACAGTATGGATATTCTCTTGTTCAGTTACTGGAAGACTCAGGAATTAATATTGATCAAAGCACCTTGTATCCGTTGCTTCGCCGTTTAGAAAAACAGGAGTTAGTAACAAGCAGCTGGGACACATCGGAGAGCAGGCCGCGTAAGTATTATGTGTTAAGTGAGTTTGGCTTAGAGACCTTTTTGCAGTTAAGAAAGGAATGGATGAATAACTCAAAGCAACTTTTTGAGCTATTAAAAGGGGATGAGGAAGATGAATTTAATTGAGATTTATATTCAGGAAGTGATTCGCCGGCTGCCTGAGAAAAGCCGTGCGGATATCGCACTCGAGCTGCGGTCAACGATTGAGGATATGCTTCCGGATGAACACAATGATGAGGATATAAAAGACGTTCTAAAGAAATTGGGAAATCCTGCAGCATTAGCGAGCGGATATCGGGATCAGCCGATGCATCTGATAGGCCCGCGCTATTTTGATGTATATGTATCCTTATTAAAAATGATATTTCCCATTGCAGCGGCAATCGCATTAATTTCCATTGCAGCTGAATTAATTATTGGTTTTAGCGGAGAAGAAACGGTTATGAACCTAGTCCTCCACTTAATGGGTGAAGGAATTTGGAGAGTCATCGAAGTGGGAATTCAAACCTTCTTCTGGCTAACGGTCGTCTTCGCCATTATGGAACGGGTTGATAAAGGAAAAGAACAGCAGCCCTTATCAGCAAGTTTAAAACCCTGGACTCCTGAGGATTTAAAAAACATCCCCTACATCCCTAAGAAAAAGGCCATTGCAAAATTTGAGGTATCCGGAAGTTTAATGTGGACAGCCATATGGGCAACCTTCTATTTTTATGCCGACCGCCTGATTGGTATTTATGAAGGTGACAGAGACGGATTAGATTTTGTGGTAGCAGCATTAAATCAAGAAGTCTTACTTGGATTTTGGCCAATTGTTGTCTTGATCATCGCACTTGAAGTCGGGTTAGCCCTCTACAAATTAATCCAGGGACAATGGACCAAAAAAATGGCTATCTACAACACATTTCTCGAAGTGATGGCAACCGTGGTTTTCATCGTTATCCTTTTAACTCCAAATCTGCTGCAGCCCGAATTTATCAACTATATGGCTGATTTATTCTCCATAACAGCCACAAAATTTGAGACCTGGTTCATTGGCAGTATCATGATCACATTTATTATTTTTGCGGGTATAAGTATTTTTGATGGGATACGGAAGGCCAGGATCCATCAAGATAATTAGTTTGCATCGTGCCTGCTCCCTGGTTTATTCAAATGAAAGAACAGGCACGATTTTTAGGAAATTCGTTGGTCCGGAAGGTAATGATGCTATTTGGTAGATAAGTTATAAAAGATTACCAGGCTAAATTCAACCTTAACCCTTTATTTTTTAAATGATGATTCTACCGGAATTATGTATAATAAAATAAAGGAGGTGAAATACAATGGAACAAATACTTAAAGCTATACAGCAGCTTGAAAACCAAATGAATAACCGCTTCGATAATGTCGATCAAAGGTTCATTGAGGTTGATCACCGCTTTGATAAAGTCGATCAAAAGTTCATTGAGGTTGATCAGCGCTTTGATAAAGTTGATCAAAAGTTCATTGAGGTTGATCAGCGTTTTGATAAAGTCGAACAAAAATTGGTAGAGGTTGACCACCGTTTCGATGAAGTTAACCAGAAATTAGCAGAAAATGATAAACAGTTTGGAGAAATGGATCAGAAGCTTGACCGCATAGAAACAACTTTGAATACAATTGCACAAACCTCAACCGATGATACAGTCTCCATCCTAAAGAGAATTGATATGAACACCAAGAATATGAATAGAGATATTGAATACCTATCCAAACAAGTAGGAAAGCATGAACTATACTTCAATAGAATTAATAAGAACTGAGTTCCTTTAATTTTCTATACTTAATCTACGCTTCGTTTCTTCGGAAGTCTTCTTTTTATTTTTCGTAATATGACCCAGTAAAGCTTCAGGGATAATTTTTATTAGTCTTTAGCCAGGCCTTTAATATAAGTATTTTAGTCTGTGTAAAAAGTACCTGCCCCCTAGTCCGGTAAAGCTATTCAAAACTTGGGGACAGGCACTCGTTTTTGCGGGATGTCTAGGAGCATTCATTAAGCCATTACTTGTTCAGGTCAGCGGCATTTCCTTTTGCGGCGCAATCTGTTCCTTTTTCTTAAAATACAATTGTTTTGTTTTCATGAACAATAATTCGGTCTTCTAAATGCCATTTAACCGCTCTGGCAAGAACACTCCGTTCAATCGAACGTCCGCTCTTTTTTAGATCATCTATCTGATCCCGGTGGTCAACACGCTTGATATCCTGTTCAATGATGGGTCCTTCGTCCAGATCGTTTGTAACATAATGAGACGTTGCCCCAATTATCTTTACTCCGCGCTGATAAGCTCGATCATATGGCCTTGCACCAACAAATGCAGGAAGGAAAGAGTGATGAATATTAATGATCTTGAATGGATGAGCCTCAACAAAGGCTGGCGTCAAAATCTGCATATATCTTGCCAATATGATTAAATCAATATCAAATTCTTTTAAAAGCTGCAGCTGTCTTTCTTCCACTTCCTGTCTATTTTCTTTGCTTGCAGGTATGTAAAAGAATGGAATTTGCATGGATTCTGCAATTTGTCTTGATTCCTCGTGATTGCTCACAATAAGAGCGATGTCGGTAAGCAAATCACCGCTTTGCCATTCCCATAACAGTTCACGTAAACAATGAAGTTCTTTTGATACAAAAATAGCTGTCTTCTTCAATTCATACACAAATGCCAGTTTCCATTCCATTGAGAAGGTTTCTGCGATTTCCTTAAATTGACTTCTCATCTCTTCTTCCTTCGCCTGTAAACCAGGACATTCAAACTCGATTCGGATAAAAAAGGTGCCACCCTCCGGATTTGTCGAATATTGACTCGATTCGATAATATTAGCCTTATGCTGGAACAGAAACTGGGATACAGCAGCCACAATACCCGGCTGATCGGGACAATTGATAAGCAGGCGCCCCCTGTTTTTTTGGCTTTCTCTAAATGCTTGAAGTTGATCTTGAATAGCTGAGTTCATATGAATCTCCTTTTTTAATTTTAATAACTATAATAGACTTTTTGTTATGGTTTTGAAAGCATATTTTTATAAGTTTATTGGATTTTAATGGATAGTAAGCTTAGAGTAAAGCTTAAAACCCTGGTTCCAGCACTTTCAATGGGATGGACAGAGCGGCGTTTCTTTGAGAGGAATGTATACTAGAAAGAGCTGCTCGCATAAACGGCAGCTCTTTTTAAAATTTGGCTATTTTCTAAAAAATTGTTTTTTTATGGTTTTGTGATTAAAAAACAAAGTGTGTAGAGGTTGATTTCCGCTCCAGGATGCTCGCTTTCCGCGGGGCGGGCGGTGAGCCTCCTCGGCGCGCAGCGCCTGTGGGGTCTCACCTGTCCCACTCCTCCCGCAGGAGTCTCGCACCTTCCGCTCCAATCAACCAACCTTATTTTTCTTTGTAAAAAAACAACAAAATTTGCGAATAAAGTTAAATAGGTTCATGATTGGATTCGACCTTTCAGAAAAGGAATCGTGTCTATCCTGCAAATAATAAAGGTACCCTCCGACGGCGAGTTAATTCTTAATCGCACCGTCGGAGGGCACCTCTTTGGCAGTCCCTTTTATTGCAGAATACAGGGCAGGAACATCCCCGCTGATGAAGATTTCATTTTATTTCGCAATAGTTGGTTTTTCATCCTTTTGCAGCTGGCTATCCTGGATGCCCAGTTTTAATGAAATCATCATTCCTTCATATGTGGCTTCTTCCAGTGTTCTAGGTGCCAAACAATCTCCTATTTGATAAACTTCTGGAGCTAATCCTTTGATTTGTTCATATAACTCCACATTCGGCACACGGCCTAGCGATAGGACAATAGAGTCCCAATTTTTCAACCTCTCTTTTTCATAGGAGAATAAGTTACGAATAACCACTTCGTCAGCCTTTATTTCGCCTAAATCATAGTGAGAGATCATTTTAACTTTTAATTGATACAACTTCTTTAGGTACTCATTTCGCAAGTACTGATGGACTTCCTCCCCAATGTGAAGTTTGGAAGAAATCATCGTTACCTGATGGCCTTTTTCTGCTAAGTCGATTGCTGCTTCAATTGCTGGCCAATCCCCTGTAAAGTCAAATACTAATACATTTTTTCCGATTTCTTTCCTACTATCGTTGAATAATTGATCTACCGTCATGACTCTAGGATCATTAATTCCAGGGATGTTCGGAATATAGGGTCTCGAACCAACCGCACTGATAATCAGATCAGGGCCGAGCTTCATGATATCAGAAGGCTGTATGCTGCTGCCAAGGTTCAATTTTACATTACTTGCAGAAAGACTTCTGGTGAAGTTATCAAGCATGCTTTCAGCAAGTTCATGTCTCATCGGAGCACGTCTTAATGTACGCAATAAACCACCAATTTCCTCTGCTTTTTCTGCTAAAATAACCTCGTGGCCTAATTCATCAAGTGTGATGGCCGCTTTTAAACCCGCCGGACCGGCACCAATGACGAGAACTTTCTTTTTCTCTCTTGGAGCCTTCTTCAGAGCTTCAACTTCCCTTTCTTTGCCTGTTGATGGATTCTGGACACAGCCAATAACCAATCCTTTATGATAATGGCCAATGCATGCTTGAAGACAGCCGATACAAGCATCAATTTTTTGATGGTTTCCTGATTTCGCTTTATTAGGCATTTCCGGATCAACGATTAAGGAACGAGTCATCCCCACAACATCCGCTTTTCCCGCTCCGATAATCTGCTCTGCTTCCACAGGATCGACAATTCTGGAGCCAACAAAGACCGGCACGGCACCCGCCATGCGGATTTTAAATGCTTGTGGGGTAAGGTAAGCATGCTTAATGGGGGATGGCGGCACAATATGGGTGGAACCTGCATATGTACTGGAATCCCCGGCAGTAACATCTATAAAGTCCACCCGGACACGATCCACCAAATATTCAACAATTTTAACGGCATCCTTTACATCCGTACCATCCATCGTCATTTCATCTGCGCTCATTCGAATCCCGACCGTGAAATCCTCTCCTACCTCCTCCCACACTCGTTCCATGATTTCAACAATAAATCTCATTCGATTTTGGAAGGTTCCCCCGTATTCATCCGTGCGAAGATTGGTATGCTCCGACCAGAACTGTGCTGGGAGATAGCCGTGTGAACAGCATATTTCTACCCCATCCAGTCCCCCGGCCTTTGCTAATTTCGCAGATAACGCAAACCCTTCAATCACTTCTTTAATTTCTTCCACACTCATAGGTCTTGGCATGGTGCCGAATCGCAGACTTGGAACAGCAGACGGAGCCCAGGCTGCTCCCTTATATTCACTTGAGACAACTTCCCTTCCTCCATGAAACAATTGCTGAAACACTTTTGTTCCGTATGAATGGACTTCATTAGCCAATTCCAAATAAGCAGGTACGACCTTCTCATCATATCCTGCTATTGTATTCGTTGTCAGCATGCCCGATGGATGAACTGCCGCAGCTTCGAGGATCAGCAATCCAGCTCCCCCTTTTGCCCTTTCAACATGGTAGGCTGTCATATCAGGGGTTGGAATTCCGTCGATTACATGATTGGTTTGATGGGCTGTACTTAAGATTCTATTGTTTAATTCCGTATTTCCAATCGATACCGGGCTAAATAAGTGCTTAAATTGTGACATGATTTAACACTCCTTCGAAAGCTTTTAATTATATAACAAGCAAAAATCATGCCAAACATTTTCCAATCCTGTTCCTTTCAGGTAAATTGGTAAAAATGCATCATTTAAATAAAATTCTTAATTTTCACATAAATAATGTTATACAATAATCTAGAGAACGAACCTTTTTTGCATCAACTGTTGCAAAAAAGGTTCATGTCTATTCAGCACTTGCCGCATCTAAGTTTAAATTCATCATTCAAGAAATACATAAGTCTTTCCGATGCAAAATGTGTTCAAATTTTTATAAAAGGAAGTGCAAAAATGATTGATCATAAAAATAAAGCAGTACCTGTTTTAGATCATGTCCAAATAAAAGAATTGGAAAAATGGCTCCCTTTTCAAAAGCACCCCATTGTAATTGTAGATAAGGATTTTAGAATAATGGGTGTCTTGGACAAAGAACGTTTTTGGAGAAAAGCAGCAGAAGGAGGAAATGAAGCAATCAAAACATGCACGAACTTCCGCTTCTTAAGCATTCCATCACTGTCTGACACAGCGGAAGAGGATCCCCAGAAATATGATTATTTTGTCGTGCAAGAAGACCATCACTTTTTCTGCTATACCGCAAATGAACTAACGGCATGGCACTATTCGCAGAAAATAAATGGGCTGATGAATATCAATCAATCTCTGCAAGAGGAATTGGATCGAGCACTCAGAAAAAATAGAGATCTGAAACAAATCCTTAATTCTTCTTATGATGAAATTTTTGTAACAGACGCAGAGGGAAATGTTTTATTTGTCAGTGATTCCTGCAAACATTTTACCGGACTTCCTCCTGAAGCTTATACGCATAAAAATATCCGGGAGCTGGTACATAAGGGAATCATCAAAGATTCGGTCACATTGAAAACGATGAAAACACTAACGGTTCAAACAGCTGAGCAAAAATATCCGAATGGAAAGACCGTTCTGGCAACCGCCAAACCCGTATACGATGACGAAGGAAAGTTATATCGAATTGTGACCAATTCCCGGGACATATCAGAGCTTGCAGAAATGAAAAGAAAGTTGTTAGAAAGCCAATCCATACAGCAGGAAATACAACCCGTCATTCAGCATACGATCGGAGATAAAAGGTTTATTACGCAGTCAGCAAATATGATTTCCGCATTGAGATTAGCGGAAAAAATAGCTCCTTTGGATTCTTCCGTCTTTATTCATGGTGAATCCGGTGTCGGGAAAGGAGTCTTAGCCAGAATGATTCACGAGCATAGTCCGAGAAAGGCAAAGCCGTTTATTCAAGTGAACTGCGGTGCGATTCCTGAAAGCTTAATCGAATCAGAATTATTTGGCTATGAAGCGGGAGCCTTTACAGGTGCAAACAAACGCGGAAAGGCCGGGATGGTTGAGATGGCTGACGGCGGTACCCTTTTTTTAGATGAAATTGGGGAAATGCCACTGGAACTGCAGGTTAAGATCTTGCATTTGGTTCAGGACAAAACGTACAAAAAAGTGGGCGGTACAGCAGAAAAGAGAGTCGATATCAGGATCATATCTGCGACTAATAAAGATCTCCTTCAGATGATAGAAGAGAAAACATTCCGCCAGGATCTGTATTACCGTTTGCACGTTGTCCCTCTCCGCATTCCTCCTTTACGGGATCGCAAGCAGGATATCTTATTATTAACCGATTATTTCCTTGATCAATTCAACAGAAAATACGGCCAGTATGTTGAATTGGACCTAAATGCAAAACTATTAATACAACTGCAGGAATGGCGCGGGAATGTAAGGGAATTAGAAAATTTTATTGAACAAATAGTTGTCACAGCTCAAAAACAAATGATAAACGTCGAAGATTTGCCATTAGCTATGAATCAGCATACTCACCACGAGTTTAACTCCCGCACTCATCTGATGCCTTTAAAACAAGCGGTTGAAGAAACAGAAAAACAAATCCTTTCCTATGCATTAACGAAATACAGATCAACAAGGAAAATAGCCAAAGCCCTTGGTGTGAATCAAACGACCATCATGCGGAAGCTCCATAAATACCAATTGGCCCAAATTAAGACCAATGAATCATAAATTAACAGAATTTTTAGAATTGGCATGGAATTTGCATTGTATTTGATTGAGTAAATAGATGAAAGGGAGTGAAATGAATGGGTGAATTACTATTTTCTTTTGGCTATGGAGGGTCACTAATCGTTCTAGGCTTTATTACAAAGGTTTTCGTTCGAAAAATGGAAGCAGATATCGTTTCCAAACACACAGAAATAAAGGAAGAAAAGGTGGGGATGTAATTGATTTTTACCATTGGTATTATTGTTTCATTTATTCTGTATGTCCTTATCGGAATTGTCCTATCTAAAAAAGTAAAAACCTCTGAGGAATATTATGTATCCGGAAGACAAGGATCTACCTTAATGGTTACGGGAATGCTCGTTGCTTCGTTTTTGAGTACTGTTTCCTTCATGGGAGAAGCGGGATTTTCGTATGAAGGCTATCCTATTCTTCTGCTGATCCTGGTTATATTCAATGCAACTGGTTATGTTATTGGGGTCTTCTTTTTTGGACGGTACCTGCGAAGAAGCAAATCGTTAACGGTTCCTGAATATTTTGGTAACCGCTTTCAATCTAATAAAGTGCGGATGGCTGCTGCGATTACAACGATCCTTGGCATAACGGCATATTTAGTGGCTGTAACCCAGGGAGGCGCTTTGCTTCTATCTGAAATCTCAGGCGTCTCATACACCGTCGCTTTACTCATTATGTGGCTCGTCTATGCTTCCTTCACCATTCTGTCTGGAGCAAAAGGGGTTATGGTGAATGACACCATTATGTTTTTCCTGTTTTCATTAGCTACTTATATTTCCTTCCCTTTTATCATTAACAATGCCGGGGGATTCCCGGAGGCGATTGTGAAAGCAGCCACCAATCCGGAGCGGCCAGATTTATTAAGCTGGCATGGCATCACGGGTCCAAACGCTTATATGGGTGAACCATGGGAAGCATTGATTTGGGCCATCATATTAGGGTTAGTGTGGTCAGCTGTCATTGCCATTAGCCCTTGGCAAAGCAGCCGTTACTTAATGGCTAAGAATGAACATGTAGCTATACGATCTGGTGTTTTGGCAACGGTTTCCATTATAGCGATTTACCTCTTCCTTCATCTCAGTATTTCAACTATTACAACAGTTAAAGCGGATATAAATCCGACTGAAAAAGTATTTATCTGGGCTGCCATGAATATGGTGCCGAAATGGTTGGGGATTATCATCGTGAGTGGCATCATGGCTGCAGCCTTATCATCCTGTGCAAGCTTCCTTCAACTAATTGGCAGCAGCATTACCAGAGATATAATGGAACAATCCAGGAATAAAAAATACTCAGACCAAAAACTGCTTCGCATAAGCCGAATTTCCATGATTATCACCAGTATTGTCATCTTACTAATCGGGCTTTGGCAGCCGCCGTCCATCATGTGGATTGGCTATTTCGCAGCCACCCTATTTGCGGCTTCGTGGGGACCCGTCGCATTTGCAAGTGTCTTCTCGAAAAAAGTAACCAAAACAGGTGCACTATGGAGTATTATAGCTGGATTTTTAGGTGTTGTACTCGGAGAAACGGTGAAAAAATTCGGAGTCGTTCTTCCAGTCTATTTTAACCCTGTCATAATTGGTGTGATTCTAAGTTTACTTGCTTTATATCTCGGATCCAAATTCGGCGATATATCCATAGAAGAACGAAATTTTCAGGAAAATATTTTGACTCGTCCATTAGAAGATAATGAAAAGGAAGAGATGAGGATAACGAAAAGATATCCTTCGATTTTAATAGGAAGCGGGATAGCTATAATTATACTTACGTTTGTGTTTTATTATTGGCCGTTGACTCTGGCTATGTAAGAAATGTTAATAAAAGAAATTACTTAACAGCATCTAGTGTGTGGGTGTGGACATCCCTTTCAAGTACAGATTCCCTAAATAAGGCTATACAGCCAGTGTGAGTCGGTATTCAACCGACTCACACTGGTTTTGTTTTTTTAGAACACTTTATAGTTACAGATGTACCTATATCTGGAGTACCTGAATCGATTCTTTTTCTGTCTAAAACTGTGAGCAGTGCATCTTCTATGACTTTAGTTGAAAAAGTCACTCAAAAACGTGTGTACATAAATTACCAAAGCGAGGTTAAAACTATTTGAGCAGTCATAAAAGAAGTCATAGGTGATCGAATGAATCAAAAGGTAATTCAATCTTTTCATATATATATTTTACAAATCATTTCTACAGGATTTCTGGTGCATGTTCTCATTCTCCCGATCCTATTATCAACGTCTAAAAGGGACTCTTGGTTAAGTGTTCTTTTTAGTTTATTGCCAATCATTCTTTGGAGCATGATCATTTTTTACATATATAAAAAAATGGATCATCAAAATGATCTGATCACTTTCATGAAGAGAAAAGGGTCACCTTCATGGATTTATTCCATTTTTGCCTTTTTGTTTGGACTTTATTTCTTATTTTCAGCTTTTATAACCCTTAAGTTTACTTTTTTTTGGGCGAAAGGAAATTACTCTTTTGAAGTCCCAAATTTGATGATTATCATCCTTTTCTCACTTGTTTGTTTTTATTCATCTTCTAAAGGAATCAGGACGATAAGCACCATTGCTATGCTTATCCTTCCGCTTGTTTCATTTTTTGGCTTTTTTGTCGCGGCAGGGAATATTCCAAACAAGAATTACGAATTGCTATTTCCCCTCTATGAGGATGGCATTCAGGATTTATTTGAAGGAATATTCTATTCTTGTGCTGGCCTGTTTGATATGACGACCATTTTGTTTTTGACACCATTCCTTAAAGACAAACTCAAGATGAAGTGGGTTGTATTAGTTGGAGTCATACTTACCCTGTTAACATTTGGTCCATTAATAGGAGCTATTTCGGAATTTGGCGTAGAGGAAGCAGCAAAAATGAGAAATCCAGCTTATGAGCAGTGGAGGTTATTAAAAATAGGTAACCAATTTACACGTCTTGATTTCCTTTCAATCTTCCAATGGCTATCAGGTGCATTTGTTCGGATAAGCTTGTCATTATTTATTGCAAATAAATTATTATCGTTCAAAAAGAAGAGAAAGTGGGTCCTCCCCATCCTGTATCTCCTATTAATTGTAAGTGCATGTGTGAATTGGGATTCAACGTCCTTCTTTTATTTTCTGCAAACATATTTTTTTCCTTATAGCCTCATTTTTCAAGTTTGTGCACTATTATTTGTCCTACTATTAATAAAATTAGGGGGTGATAGACATGAGAAAAGTTCAAACGCAAAAAGCTGATCAATTAAAAGAATGGTTTAAGGATTCAGCTGATGTTGTGATTAAGGAAAAAAACTATCCGGAAAGCAAAATGACCCATTCCCTAGTTTTTCTGTATTGTCCTAATTTAGCGGATATAAAATATATGAACGAAGTGATTTTCCCAACCATAAAGAAGGTCATGGAAGAGAACGGACAGCTGAACATAAATGATTTGTTAAATCTCTTAGAGGTAAATCAGCTTGAAGAGCAGGATCATAATAAGACGGAGATAGAGCAAAAGCTTTTTTCAGGTGATCTGCTTATTTTTAATAACGAAACGAATGAAATCTTCTTTTTATCAGTATCCAATTTTCCCAAAAGAAGTCCAGAGGAGTCCAACATTGAAACCTCCATTCGTGGGCCAAGAGATGGATTGGTTGAAAACATTTCGGATAATATGGCATTAATCCGACAAAGGCTAAAAACATCCTCACTAAAAAGTATCGAATACTCGGTCGGCGAAGTCAGCAGGACAAAAATGATCTTACTTTATCTGGATGATAAAATAAATTCAACCGTCCTTGAAGAAGCAAAAAAAAGATTGGATGCCATTAAGATTGATATTGTGGCAAGCACCGTCGAGATTGAAGAACTATTGTATGATAAAACATTCTCCCTGTTTCCCTTAATGGACAACTCCGGCAGACCTGATTTCGCAGTTTATTCATTAACGCAAGGGAAATTTGTCATTTTAGTGGACGGAAACCCGAACTGTTTGGTTGGCCCCATTACTTTTAATCATTTGCTGTATTCTCCTGAAGATCTTCACGATAGTTTTTTTTACATAAGTATTATACGGATCTTAAGGCTAATGGCCTTCTTTACTACGATTTTTTTACCCGGGTTTTATATCTCATTAATCGCTTTTCAGCTGGACCAAATTCCTTATCCACTAATCGCAACGATAGCTGTATCCAGAATAGGGCTGCCTTTATCAGCCGCTGTTGAAACATTTATCATGCTTGTTTTATTCGAGTTATTTAAAGAAGCTGGGGTACGCCTTCCAAAAGCAGTTGGACAGACTGTCGCTGTCTTAGGCGGATTATTTATCGGCGATGCCGCTATTCGGGCCGGATTGACTTCTCCTTCCTGTCTGGTCATTATCGCCATAACCGTCATTTCAGGCTATACCCTTGTAAATCAAAACATTTCCGGCAATATCGTTATCCTGCGATATTTTGTTTTAATCATTTCTTCCATTTTTGGTTTGTACGGCTTTTTTATTTCCCTGTTTCTTATCCTGACATGGGTTGTTTCCTTAGAAAGCTTTGGTCAGCCTTATATATCTTACCTAATCAAACCTAATTTAGCTGATCGAATCAAGTGCAGCATCAGGCAGCCTTTTCAGCTTGTGACCAGAAAAAATCGAGCAAACAAACTCTTCGGTAATGATAGTCAAAAGGAGTAAAGTATGAAAAAGATTTTGTTGATGTTGATGATCATTGGATTACTTTTTACATTGACGGGGTGCTGGGGCAAGAAAGAAATTCAGAGCCAAATTTATGTTACTGGCATAGGAATTGATTACGATAAAGATGAATTTACAGTTTATATCCAAGCTATGAATTTTGCCAATATCGCTAAGCAAGAAGGTGCTTCTTCTTTGCAGGAATCTGTCCCTGTTTTTATTGGGGAATCTAAAGGAAAAACCATTCAGGCAGCCATTAGCAAGTTAGAACAAAAAGCAGCCTACCCTCTTTATTTCGGTCATGCAGAAACCATTCTTCTAAGTGAAAATGCGATTAAGGAAAAAGTAAAATCTGTCATTGAATATATTGGTCAGGACCCTTTCCTGAGATACAATTCCAATTTCTTTGGAACCACTCAAGCTATTAAAGACGTTTTTAATAGTGAAAGCTTTTTTAATTATCCATCTTTATATACAGTCATCTATAACCCGGAAGTTTTGAACCGAAATAACTTTATCATACCTGTGCAAAGGTACAATAAATTTATCGCAACCTATTACGAGCCGGTTGGGTCGTTTATTATTCCTGGCATAGAAATAAATCAAACTCATTATTCTGAGGGGAAAGATTCCAAACAAATTCCTGCTATTACCGGAGGTTTTGTCATTTCCAACCAGGAAAACAAAGGATGGATCGATAAAAACGATTTATCTGGCATTAAATGGACCTCAAATGAGGCCACCATCATCCCCCTTACTCTATTTGATGAAAAAGTAAGCGTCTTAATCATAAAACCCAATAAAGTCATTAGAGTTTTAAAAGGAAATAAACCCACTTATGAGTTAATGGTAAGAGGACGAGCAGAATTAATTCAAAATGAAGACAATATAGGCATAGATAAAATTGAAAAAGAATTAAGCAAGAAGGTAAAAAGTGATATCCAAAAAACGCTGGAGATGGGCGATGAAGTAAAGGCTGATTTACTAAATATTAGTGAAAAAGCTTATCGATATCATCTTAATGAATGGGATGCTGCTGAAATAAAATCATTTGATTTAACGTCTATTGAAAATATTGATGTTAAGATTAAGATTGAAAAAAGTGTTAATTATAAACGATAAAAGTTACATTTCGCCCCTTCTGCAGATGATAGGCATGTTTCATTTTCTAAAAAAATGCCTGCCTTTATTAAGGCGGGCATTTAGGTTTAATGGGGAAATCCTAGGGCTTTTTTAACAAGGCTTATCATTTTTTCTGACATTTTACCATTGTAAATTTAAATGGAGGTTTCGTTTCATTATCCTTATGCGGCTCCACAATTTCCGAGATTTCGATCAGTCCATATTTTCCAAATTCCTGTTTAATTGAGTCGGAATCATAGAAAAACATTTTTACACCTTCCATGATCTCAAAATAGTCTTTACCTAATTGTTTACCCTTTCCATACATTGGGGCTTCTTTTGAAATCGCAGTAAAAATCATATATCCGTCTGGCTTTAACTGATTATAGCAAGAGTGAATGAACTTCTCTCTTTCACTCTTATTCAATAAGTGAATAAGTGCATAACAAAATATCCCAGCATAAAGCTTGTCATCAAAAGGCATATCAGTTACGGAACCATGATAAATATCCATATTAAGCCCATTATCTCTTGCCAATTCAATCGCTGTTTTTGAAATCTCAATTCCTGTTACATCTATTCCATTCTCAATAAAAACCTTCGCATTTCTGCCATATCCAAAACCAGGAATTAAAATATCCTTTACTTTCTTTTCAAGGAAAAAGTCCTTAGTCTGGATTGCTGAGTCTGAAGGTTCAAATCCCCACATCGTCTGCTTTTCTATAAAATTTGATTCCCAGAATTCTGTCATCCTTCAATCTCCTTCTGTTTGACTCTATTTCTTAAGAATAGTCTGTTCCTCTATAAGCCTTGGCTCTAATTCGTTCTTCTAATTTTGCGATGAAAAATTTACCTCATTCACACAAGAAATCGTAATTGTTACGATTTACATAATAATTTAATCACATATTAATCATTCATGCAACAACAAGAACTATTTATGAAAACACAGGGACCGCGCTTTTATATCATTTTCAGAAATGATCCAGCACTTTTTCCTTCTCAGGCAGTGAGAATATAGTCCCCTTCTCCACTTAAATGCACCTCATTAGTCCAAGGAGACTAGCTAACCACTCCCATTTCATATTTTTTAATACTGCATTTAGAAAAAAATATCAATAACAACAAATAATATAAAACAATATTAATTTATTGTAAATCGATAAATCGTTGTGTTATAGTCATTTTATTATTAAATCAGTGAGGTGCTTTAAATGAGTGTTAAACTAGGTTCAACCACTTTCTTAAAAGTAATTATTTTTCTGATTGGAATTGCGGTATTTGCTTTGTGTATCTTTTGGTTACCTGAGATAGCCATTAAAGATGCAAAGGTACATCCAGATACGGCTTATTTCCTAATCCCCTTTTTAGTATGTGCATATGGATTCTGTATCACGTTTTCCGTTGCGTTATACCAAGCATTTAAACTATTAACTTATATCGAAAGGAACAATGCTTTCTCCGAGTTATCACTTAAATCTTTAAATGTTATAAAAAAATGTGCTTTTACAGTCATTTTCCTCATTCTGTTAGGAATAGTAAGCTTAAAGGTGCTTGTAAAAGTTACAGGTGACGATGCAGCAGGTCCAATTTCACTAAGTCTAATGGGCATTTTGGCAACAAGTATCATCGTAGGCACTATGGATGTACTTCAAAAGCCATTAAAAAATTTCCTAGACAAAAATAAAAAAGATGTATTTTAAAAATGAAAAATGCATCCACATTGTTTTTAAAATTAGCGATTATTCTTATAGGAATTGCAATTCTTTCATTGTGCAAATTTTTAGCGCCTAAGTTCGGAAATTTTGCTGGAGAATTGTATCCAGATTTGGCTTATATGAAAAACACAGGGACGGTTCCGGCGTATCAGGGTGAATCGCCGGAACTGTCCCTAAGTTTATTTGTTTATTATTAGGCACGCCATTTCTTTTCTATTAGGATTCGTCCCCTGCCTCATCCATCGCGTCAGGATAAACGATTTCATCAAATACAAAATATAACTCCCCTTCCATTTTCTTACCAATTATTTGGTACATATCAATCATAACAAGGAGGGTGCACAAAAAATCGGCTGGGTAGGAAAAGAAAAACAGCATACTTTTTTGCATGCTGCAGAAAGCTAAATTATTTTTTATGAAGGCTGTTTTCTAATGGATTGCTGCTTTTGATTAGTTGGTAAACATACATCTTTACAGGCCCGTTCTCAACAAAAAGAGGGTTCGTGAGTAATAGCTATCATAAAGAATTGATGGAGACATAGCAGATATTTTTTCTTTCTCGAGCATAAACATCAGTATTGAGCAACAGGAAAGAGGGATAGCCATGTCCTTTATCGGATTTGAACTGATAGCCAAAAGAGCATGGACGATTTTGCCTGGCCACACTTTTTCGATGTCCATTTTATGGAACAAAAAAAAGATCCCTTCCTCCATCGGAAGAGATATCTATAACGAATCTGGACTGATTCTCCCTGATAAAAGAATTGCAGCTACCGGGAGGATTCATCATTTGTCTGATCATACAATAAATCACTATGAACCCTTACAAACAGCACCTTGTAAGCTTATTTGCCGGCCTGACTTTCCCCTGGATGATCTTAAGATTGAACTTCTTGCGCCGATGAAAGGGATAATGGAACCCATTAATCAAACAGCCGTTCTGTTCTTATGGAGCAAGGAAAACAATCTTTTAAGAAAAACAGAGCTCCACCTGGATCCCCAATCATTTGAAAGGATCCCTCAAGATAAATATTTTATCGATCTTTCTTTTATACTGGGTAAAATATAGTTCTTAAAAGCAAGGACTGCCTTAAAGCAACTTTTTCACCTTCGCTCCGAGCATTAAACTAATATCGGCGTTAAGAAATAAACAATCAAAAAGGCTGTCAATATACGCATAACGATTCCTAGTACAGCCGCTCCCATTGCCTCCTTTTCACTAAGGTCAGAATTAGCTGCCCATATAACCGGAACTTGACCAAAGATAGTAGACAAAGGCAGACCAGATGAAGCTAAAACAAATGATCCAATGACCAATCGCGGATCCAAAGAACCAGCAACTTCTGATAATTGGGCCATGGCCAGCGTCGGGCTAGCCAATATGGAAAGAATACCTGTCTCAGGATGAATATTTAGAGTTAACAATACTGCTGATAAGCCGGATTCAAATTTTGACCAAATTCCGATGTAGTCCAGAACACCAATAGCAGCAAACACGACAGCTGCAGCCGGAATAATGAGAAGGAATAAAAGCTCTGCTCCCTCCCTGGCTGCATTAAACAGAGTGGGTAAAAAGCCTGTCTTCGGCGTAAATTGAGGGAGCTTTGCAATTTGGACAGCTTTCGTATCCCGGTAAATGGTTTTAGAAAGCAGGAACGGGACAACAATGACAGGCATAAAAACCGCTAACACAACAACGACAAAGGCATTAGCTCCAACAGCGGTTAAAGCAACCATACCTAACATGAATGTAGCAAAGGATTGCTGCGATTGAACCATGGTTGCTACCGCTATTTTTTGCTCTGCTTTTGTTGCTCCCGAACGGATTAAAATCGGTCCGGCAATTTTTCCGGCAGCATTAATATCACCAAGAATATTATATATACTTGGAATGATAACAGCCGAATTCACTTTCATCAGCTTTGTAACAGGGATAAAGATCCGAATCAAAGCATCAGTAAACCCAAGCCTTTCCAGTACCCGGCCAATAATGACACTAACCATAATTGAAACTCCAACAGTGCCGGTTAAAAATACCTCTACGATAATGGGGAAAACGTTATCGACAATGGAAGTAAATAAACCAGCTAATGTTCCAGGCGTGAGCAGCAATACTAAAAGTGAGATTATGACTAAGCCAAGACCTACTACTTCAATTCGGGTCCATCTTCTAGTTAAAGGAATCGGGGCACTGTTCTCTTCTATTTCTAATTTTTTTTGTACTAACGATTTAACCTCACTCATCTACCTGCACTCCTTTTTTTATAGTGTATTGACCGCCGTTTTTTTCAAAAGATAACCAGTTGCCATTTCTTCTGCATATTCCTTTAATTGAGGAGATCCCATTTCATTTAGAGATATGCTTGTCACCCGCTCTCGAAAAACAACAACCTCTACACCAGGCAGCAGTATGTCCAAGGCATAAGCTAAAGGTAAACCATTTTCGAGTATTTCTAACACATGGCAGTTTCCAATAATAAAATTAAGTCCTAATTCCTTAGCCGTTTCAATAAGAGGATGACCATCATAAACCCGGCTAATCGAAGCGAGAACAGTATCAGCTTCCGGGTGCTCTTTGATGACTTGACGTAAATGATCAGGGGAAAATCCCGTATGCGGAAAAATGTGGACAATATTGTTCACAGGGCTGGTTTCTTCTCCACAAACGATTCGCCCACGTGTCACTGTGCTTGTTTCAATCATAGATGAACTATTGCGTATTTCTTTTTCTGTATGTAATAGAGCCTCTTCGTCCTCTAGACCCATAAAATTATCCAACCGGTTTAAAATATCTCCGAGTGTGTTTACCTCTGGACGTACTTTTCCCACATATAAAATATTTCCGTGTACGCCTCCATAAGAAACTTCTGTCCTGTATACATGATGGCCGTGCAAAAAAGGGATGCCAGGATGTAATCCATGGAAAGCTTCATGTAATTCAAATGCAGCTACATTATATAAATCCAGATAGTTTTTCAAAATTACCCCACCTGAATTAGCCGCTTCAGCGATCGGATGATGAGCAACAATGGCATCGACATCAGTAGCGCCGGCAAGTTCGATGCATCCTTCTGTCATTGTCATAGCAACGGCTATTTTTTTCACTTCTTTTTTCATATCACCATAGACAAGACCAGGCGTTTCAATGATCTCTTTCCCGGGAATGTTGGAAGACTTCATGATGACAAAGGGGTGCTCACCTCTCGTAATGTCATTTAAAGATTTAATCACTCTTCCTCCTGTTAGCTCATCCAGCGCAATCAATACATCTTCTACTGTTTTCATAATGTTGTTGCCTCCTCTATTTTTTTATAAAAAAAACCGTCAGCACAAATCAAACAGACGCTAGTCTGAAAGCTTGTACTGACGGTTTTTATGCACTCTAAAGAGTTCAATGGACCAGTCACCAGTATTTAGTTACCTGGAAATATAGGCACTTGTATCCCGATCCAGGGTAATGATAGTACCTGAAAGTTCAGTAATGGGATCATAATCCTTCAAAATAGAAAGTACCTTCATCCCGTATTTTTCTTCAAGGACTTTCCTTAAATGTTCCTTATAACTATCTATGATGGCAATGTCAGTCATTCGGATTACAAAGCGATTAATCTCGTCCAAATGCTTAAGAGATGGAATTCTCTTATGATAGGCGAAAATTAATATCTTATCCCCCAAAAACTCGACTCTTTGACTTTTGACACCAATGTTAAACAAAAGAAGGTTGATATTATTATAATCCTTGATAAGTTCCTGTTTAAATGGGCCAGCAGTCCAACTCATTTACTCACACCATCTTTTTGAAATTTCAGAATCATTCGATAAATAGAATTTAACATAGTTAATACTATCTGTAAAGTGTTTATATTAAGTATATGTTTTACAACAACGTTTAATAGAATCCATAGCTATTAGGATTTCATGCAATACCTCTGTTTCAAGGTGATACAACTGCATATTTTATCATTTAATAACATAATTAACCCTATATGAATACATACATTATGATTAAAAGACATTCCTCAAAAGTGTCTTTTAATCATAGAATATTGATAACCAGTTTATCTGTAATCCATAATAATTTCTTATTTCTTCCCGCCGATAATCAGCTTAAGTTCCGGCTTCCCTCTATTATTAATTCTCTTCAGTAGCTCATTAGCAAACTTATCGGGGTTCTTTCTGATTTCTTCTCTAGAAACTCTTTTCACTGTCTTCTTTCTCCCTCTTGTTCAAATTGATAATGCATCAGGTATTCAAAGATCTTCCTGGTTCACTGAAAAGGATTCTGTTCTCTTTTATAACACAAACTCTCATACCATCCCCAAAAATGACAACCATTAAGAACTGATGCTCCAGAGAGGCTCCTGTTTACTGCTTATTCTTCGACCTCGTTTAAAAAGATCTTCTCCTTAAAGCCTCCCCGTTTTTCAGCTTTATGTTTTCTCAGTTCTTCTACCTTCTCAATCGATGCATCGTGGGTTTCGGCGAGTGTATGAATAATCTCAAGCAAATCAGCTAATTCCTCCAGCGCCTCTTCATGATTCTTCGCGTTTATATATTCTTCCAGCTCTTCAAAGCTCTTTTTCTTGAGTTCTTTGATAAATTCTGACTGGTCAAGAATTTTTGTTTCATACTTCTTACCTGTTCTTTCAATAATTTCAGGAATGCGGTCACGAACTAGTTTGTTGTATATAGGCATTTATAATCCTCACCTTTATATGATTCACAGCATAGAATTTTCTAATGAGCCCTGTCTAACATATCAATTAATTCTCTAAAAACAGAGGGTGTATTTTTTCGTAATGTATCTAAGGATACAGTTTTTTGATCACTCTCCCCTACCAGATAAACTTCTTTATTTTCTTTATTAATCTTTATCAAGATATCTTTGATCCTATATTCCTCAACCTTAGTAGCCATATCAAGATTAGCTGAGTTCAGTTCAATGGATATTCTGTCGGAGATCCTTCTTAGCATTCTCCATAACGTTTTTTCTTCCTTCGACTTCATAAACAGCTCTGGAAGCTCTGTGGACTCTTTCAAATTGCTCAATGTTGTATGCATATATTCGGCAATACCATAACCAACTGGCTTAATGATATGGTTACAGTTGATCCAATGTTCAACTACAAATTGCATATATTCAGTGGTTCCTAATTTCTCTGGCATAATTTCCTTAACTCTGCCATAACAAATAACACCATTTTGCTTTGTTACGCCATTCTTCACATAAAGGGCAATATACTTTGTCTCTTGCCATCCGGTTTTTAGTTTCTCAACCGGAATACGATAGCAGCCGGTCTGTTTATAGCTGACATATTCTTCTCGACTTCTAACAAGCCCGACAAGAACCTTCTCATCTAGACCGGATTCCCACTCCTCCAATGTACCCCTAGGCAAAATTCCTTCCTCCTGGATTTCCTCAGGGCTTTTTTCAATAAGTCTCTCCACGAATCTTTCGACTATGTCCGTTGCATTCGGCAGAAATGGCAGCCCTCCGATATTGACTTTATCGATGCTTTTATAGAAGTGATGTTCCTGGTAAAGCTCTTCATAAGACCAAGGAAAAAGTACATAAGCTCCAAAAGCTGTTCTTTCATATGGGCCATTATTATAGGCCACAATTGAATCTCGATATCGATGCATGGTGTTGATATCATCTTCAAGCGGGCCGGGGTGCTTATAACGATTTTGATAATAGCTTCCTTCCTGGGCGTAATCGATTCGATACTTGGCATCAAATACATAATTATAGGTAAAGTCTTTCCCCTTTTTAGCGATGCTGAGCATTGTATCCGGTTTCTGAGGAATTGTAGGCAAACCACTTTCATACTTTTGGTAAGCCAGTATAATTTCTTCTTTGGTATAAGGGTGCTTATATTTTCTTGTCGCTGATTTGTTGGTTCGAAGATTTACGAATAGTCCTTCACGGTTAACTTGAATAATGTCCTGGCTGACGAGCTGATATTTTTTATCAAGAATTTGTCCGAGCTTCAAGAAAGTCCAATATTCATAGAGTGTTGCTACATCTTTCACAGACATTTGATAAAGCTTTCCTTGAAGCATTAACCCTTTGGAAACCGTCAGATAGATCTGAAAAGCATCTCGATAGCCTGGTGCCATTTGCAAAACCAAGCTAAGGATTGAGCGATCCAGTTTTTTTATTCCCCTCCAAAAAGGACTCTTTTGCTTCCCCTCTAACTGCTTAATCATCTCGATAAGTTTATCTAAAAGATCAGCGTCAGGTTCTGTTTCCCATCTCGATGTTTTATTCCTCAATGTCTTGAGTAAATCATAAAGCTTATGTGTAACCCGCTCCATCATCCATTTCACATATCGATTTTCAAATGTATCAAAGGTAAGCTCCTTTTTAACTCGGAGACCTTCGGTTGGCATAAGTGTTTTGTTATTGATATGGATGCCATTTGAAACCTCTGTAAATAGATGAGGTCTTTTTTGCAAATAGCTCCTGCTTCTAGTGTCCAGCTTATTTAATTGGTCTCCCCTAACCTTTTCATACGTTTTCTGGAGAAGGTGATGAGGCTGCCGTTCAATACGGTTAATTGCCTGCAGAAACTGGTCAAAATGCTTGCTAATTAATCGGTAAAATTCACTCCTGGAAGGCTTGCCATCCAGTTTTACTCTAGCTCCTAAATAGGTTTTCCGTATAAAATGAAAGGCGAGATTATAAATTTCGTCGTTAACTTCTTCTAATAATTTTTTATAATCGTCTTTATAATCAAGCTTTGCGGGAAAAACCTCTAACGTTACCTCTAAGAGCTTTTCGCTGCCTTCTCTAATTTCGAAGGTTGTTAACCCTACTTCATTCTGAAACTGTAAATTCCCCATTAACATATAAGTGTTTGCAATTTCTACTCTGGCGACGGATTGCCTTAAGCCAGGATGCTCATGATAAAAGGCTAAGTCTCTGCTTGTTTTAGGTATTACAATAACCTGATAAACACCATTTTCGAAAAATATCGGTCTTAATTGAGTAGATTCCTGGAGTAACTGTGCTTCAATATCATAGATTAGTATCTGATTTACCATATCCCCTTGAACAGAAAACTGCATGATATCATGCCTATCCATTGCGCGATATTGTTTTAACCCTTCATACCTCTCATGATAAGGCTTTCCTTTTACCACGAGAGAAAAATCTTCTGTTTCGATTTTAACTAGTTCAACATCATCACGAGATCCAGAAGGACGTAAAGCCATCTGCTTGTAACCTCCTAAGCATCTCAATCACTTTTCGAGCGCTCTTGGGATAAATAGCACTTTCTTCATCGATCGGAGAATCTTCATCCTCCTGATACTCAGTATTAGTAAATAGCAGATATAACTCCCTTAGCAGCTGATCAATTCTTGAGTCACTTCCAGACAGACGCGGCAGGATCTTTTGAAGTATACAATGATCAAATGCTTCCTCAAAAATCATTAGATCACCTTCTTTGTTATAGGCAAGATAGAAGGTGATTTCATCCCTAACCCGATAACCGATATGTGCATTAATAAGTTGAAGTGACTTATTAATCTTTACCAGCTCACTTGTAGCCTTTTCGATAATCTCTTTATCTACTTTGTATAGATCCTTCAAATGCAAATATTTTGAAGCAAGCTGACCTTGTCCTATTTCTAATGGATCTATGTCCTCAAGATCCTGGAGAAAAGTTAAATTATCCAACTCCACTCGATTAAACTCAATCGTATTGGCACGGTCTAAAACCTTCTTACTAAATGGGTGCGTCGTTTCATCCATATTAACGGTTCCAATAACAAAAAGATTATTAGGAAGTGTGACCTCTTCTTTTGCGACCTCCTCCGATAATAAAGTGGAAGAAACAACCTTCCCATCCTCCCACCTTCTACTCTCCATCACACTGAGAATATCACTGAAGTAATATTCAACTCGCGCCAAGTTCATCTCATCTAAAAGAACAAAGTAAGGCAAATCAGGATGCTCTTGGGCAGCTTTAATAGCTTTAGTTAATGGTCCCTCTTTAAAATCTCCTTTAATATCTACATAACCTAATAGATCAGATCCGTCACTCCAATCAGGACGAACAGGAATTAAAGTAAACTGCCCATTTTTCTCTGTAACCCCTAAACTCTCGGCAAACCATTGAACCATTTTGGTTTTACCTGTTCCAGAGATACCTGATAGGATCACAAAGGGTTTGGTTTTTAGAGATAGAAATAAGTTGATGACTTCTTCTTTTGGGTAATAGAAGCCTTTACTAGCTATGTATTGATTTATGTGTTCGATTATTTCATTTAAAGAATATATTTTAGACTTATCTTCTCTCACCATTGATAAACTTGATAAAAAGGTGTATTTCGCATCTAACTTATCATCTAATACATCCCACTCCTCATTCACCAAACCTGTTTCTCTAAGCCAATTCAGAATATTTCTTGTCCTATACTGGGAAACAGAGGGTTCCATTAAATTAGAGCCCTTGGAATTTCTGACAATTATCATCCCAATTTCTGAAAGTAATGAAAGCTTATCTGTTTTATTTATTCCTTTTAATAAAGAAAGTATCTGATAAATCACCAAAAAGTATGGATGGTGCAGCATTAGTTTTGAAAGATATTCGTTTTTATTAACAGCATCAATATATCCATTTAAAATACTTTGCTGGATTTGATATTCCCCATTTAAGAAACCCAATAATTTTAGCCCCTGACGAGCACGGAGCTTCAGCCTTTTTATTGAGTCTTCTTTATATTTTTGAGATATTTCTTTTGGGTTTATATCCTGGTTAATAATTTCGTTTAAGAGCTGCATTGTCTGCTCCAAACTTGCTTCTGGTAGCTGGTCTGTAGTAAACTCTTTCAATTTATATACAGTATGTTATTACTTACGATTTTATCAACAAAAGGCAATTCATGAAAAAATGACATGATAAACCCAGACCTGCCTTTTGTCTTAATAAAGTCATTTGATGAAGCTATCCTAACATTTAAAAATTCTTCCCATGCTGTTAACAGGTAATCGTAAGTAATAGTAGCATATGGTTTTTGTTCTTCACCTTGTGAAAACCTCTCTCTTGATGATTCAGTTTCAACAAGTATCTCTTCTTCGTTAAAATTTGTTATCCAATTAAGCTTATTTGTACTTAAAGTTCTAATTTCCGAATTATTTTTGGCTATGGACATAAAAATTGATTTCATTGAGTTATCTGGGGTCTCTGTTTCTCTCAGACCATCGTTATTAACCTTTGATAATAAATCTTCCATTTTTACATATTTAATTGGATTACCTGAACCTTTGTGTATATCTCGAACATTAAGGTCTAGAAGTTTTGACCTAATTGGATCTTCAGCTATTTCGCCAAACAAAATAAAACGGCCTTTATTATCAGGATTATTATCCTTTTCATAATCATTTAGATTATAAATCTCTTTAATTTCGTTATTATAAACCGCACAAAAATATTTCAAATCACCAGAACGGAGTCTATTCTCGCTAATTACCCAGCTAACGCTAGTTGCATGATACAACTCTTCAGGTGTCATTCCTTCTCTATATGAGACTCCAATTTTAATTAAAATAGTATCTTCTTTGCTCACTTTATTGCTCCTTAAAATGATTTTTTATAATAGCCTATCGTAACAAGCTCATATTTCCATATCTTCTCAGATTTATTATCACTTTATAAATGCATCATATCAAGAAAAACAATAAAATTATCCTTAGCGGAGTATTAGGAAAAACTCACTTCTCTGTCTCGCAATATAATGGAAGAGCTAGTCCATCACTAGTTGTGAACAGTTCAGTACAACTTTTAGAAACAATAAAAAGCTTACAGGCAATGTCTTTATTAGACATTTCCCTGTAAGCTTAAAATTTCGGGAGTATTAACCTCTTTTGATGTATTTTCACTTTTAACTTCATTGAGTAAAATCTTCTTTAATTTTTCTTCTGCATTTACTCCCATTGACTGCAATAGCGCTTCAGCAATCGCCCTTGCAAGCAGCGGAGGGACCGCATTCCCTATTTGCTGATACTGAGAGTCCTTTGACCCAAAAAATTTATAAGAATCCTGGAAAGATTGCAGCCTAGCAGCTTCCCTAATACTTATAGCTCTGTCTTTAGCAGGATGCACCCACATCGATTTTCTTGCATTAAGTACTGTATCAGAAGGTTCATTATAAGCAAGTCTTCTATAGATAGTATTCTGTGTTCTGCTATGATCTGTGTAGGTAGTTTTTAAAGACTCGTCCAAATCATGAAAGTTTTGACCCTCTTTAAGAGACTGAAATCTTTTCAAAGCTACCTCACGAGTTTCTGTTCTTACATGATTAAAGATTTTATCACTGTTGTTAAGGTATGCATTTAATGGACTGCCGATTAATGTACGATGAGAATCCTTACAGATTTCATCTCTTTTTACGTCAACTTCCGGCGAAATGTTCTCTAAGTCACCAATCGCATCATAGATTTTGTTGTACTCTTCCCTGTTTTGAAATAATGGCTCTGGTGTCACTACCGCTGCAGCTTTCAAACAATCTTTTCTGATGCCCATCAGAATTAATCTTCTTCTTTCCTGTGCAACACCGTATTGACCAGCATTGAAAATATATTTGTCTTCATTAAAGACATAGCCTAAGTTAGACAGCTTTCTTTTTATATAGTTAAACACATTGAAGGATTTGGTGGTGATTTCAAGTTCATGCTGTTTCACCTGTATATCAAAGAGTTTAACTTTGTTGTCAATAACCTCTGAAATCTTATAAATGACTTTTTGTGCTTCTATGATATTCTCGAGTTTTTCTTTAAATGAACTGTTATCTTGATCATTTCCGTCCATTAAATTTTTCAATGTTTCGCCTAGATCTGCCCAGTCTAATTGATACAGGCTGTCCCAGTATTCACTGTGCTGATCAAGCCATTGCTGGTTTACTGTCTTTAATAAATATTTTTGGTTTGTTTCTTTCTGTATGAAGTTCAGTAGATCTTTGTTTGATTGCTTCTTAGAATGTTTTAGTAGTGAAGTTAATTTGGACATTAAGTCCTTATTTATCATGAATGGTGTTAATTCTATTCCCTCTGTGTAAGCATTTAGAAGGAATTCTCTTAATTTATCAGCGTATGATGTGCTTTTGCCAATTTTAATATGTTCTTCTGCCGGCTCAATTCCCAGCTTAACGAGTTCATCTTCGTCACTTTCATTCAGAAAGAACTTATGTTTCTCGGATTCCAATGTCCTTACATTTTCCATTACAAAAGCTTTCGGACGAATCTCTTCAATCGCACGCAGATATTCTTTTACAAGCTGATTGTTCGATGAGATGAGAGTATTCTGCTGGCGGTTGGCATTGGAAAACCCCTGGCATGGAGGGCCGCCGATTACCACATCAATATCTCGGAATTCATCAATCTTTTCACCATCGTCATTTACATACTTAAGCTTTGTAATATCTTTATGTAAAATAACGTCTCCATGGTTCATTTCGTAGGTTTTTCTTGCGTTCTCATTTATTTCGACAGCGACTTTCACTTTGAATTTCCCGGTCTGTTCAAAGCCGCTGCTGAGACCGCCTGCCCCTGCAAAAAGATCCATTACTTTAAGTTTCTCCATCTTAAAACCTCACTTCTATTAGAAGTAATCTTTCTATCTATATTTTAAACCAGAACATTCGTTCGTTCAATTGTTTTAGTCAACTTTTCAATTATAACATAATTATTTTTCTTCGATTCATGTCAAATGGTGTAATGTTCGGCACTCCTGGGTAAGATTCCAATATAAACTGAAAACCGGACGTGATTCCATGCCTGAAAAAATAACAAAAGAACAGCGTTCCAATAACATGAGAGCCATCAAATCTCAGTCTATGCTGGAAAATGCCATCACAAAGGCTCTCTGGAGGCGAGGCTTTCGGTTCCGTAAAAATGCGAAAATGTTCGGCAAACCCGATATCTCCATTAAGAAGTATAAAATTGTCATCTTTATAGACTCTTGTTTCTGGCATTGCTGCCCGATTCACGGCAATATGCCAAAGTCCAATCAGGAGTATTGGACAAAAAAACTGGCTCGCAATGTAAGCAGAGATCAAGAAGTGAATCAGTATTATCAGGATAACGGCTGGAAAGTGATGCGCATCTGGGAGCATGAGTTCAAACAGGACTTTGATACTGCAGTTGACTCCATAGCTGAATTTATTAAAAGCAATTCAGTTTTAAAGGAAAAACACCCTGAATCTTTATCAGAAGATTAGGGTGTTTTTCTGTTAAATTAAGTTTTTCAGTTCCTGGGAGCAGGTTTCTTTAAACTGTATCCAGCAAGCTTCCTGTTTTGCCCACTGCGTCACGTTCCGCTCACCAGCAGATTCTTTCAGATAGAACAAAGTCTTATCTGCAATCGTACGTACAATATCATCCCATTTCTCTGATAGCGCCTGTTCTTCCCATACACCAACCAAATCAATTTGCTCGCTGTAGAGGTGGTGAAGCATTGCCACTGTATAGTAAATGACATTTGCCTTGTAGCCTCTCAGCTTCATTTCATCAACGATTTCTTTGACGCGCTGATTAATGATGGCTCTGGCAATTAATTTCTGATACACGGATAGAGTAATCTTATCCTGTGTGCTGCCGCTCCAGAAGCTCTTGTTCAGGTCCATGAACTTCTTGAATGCTTCCTCTCCGCCCTTACTTGAAACGTGAGGATAACCTTCCCAAGACATAAAGTATTTAGCCAAATCGACTTTTGTAAGGACCTTATCTTTCGGATACTGCTTTTTGAAATCTGTCTGCTCTTTTCCTCGCTTGCGGCGGTTGATGTCCACCATATACTGGCCTCTGGCACGTTCGAAGTACCATTTGCTTTCTGGCCTTCTTCCGTCTTTTGCCGGAATCCAGATATTGCGCGAGAATTTCTCCAGATCGGACATGAAGCGTGTATTGGCTAATAGATCAGATTTATTGATCTTGTTTTGCGTATTGGCATATTGTGAAATGCGGGAGATCATTTCATCTTCCAGCAGGTGCTGATCCTTCGAAACGAATTCATTAACTTGAAGGATTGTCAGTTTTGCTTGGACGTAGACATCCTTCAGGCTGATTCCTTCCTTATAAGCCTTGTGAATGGAGGCTGTTGTCTGGCCGCCATTCACAATTTGCCAGCCGCTGAGGCCTTTGATTTTATATTGATTCACTCCATCTTTTACAGGCTCAAATTCACCTGTACGCGCCACGGTTGAAATCCCATTGTTATAGGCCACAAACATCTTGCGCTGGAATGGATCATTTAGCGTATCGCGAATTCCTTTGTTGGTTCCGCCCCTTGCCTGAAGGAAAGAACGAACATTTCGCTCAACCAGCTTTTGACCCCATTCATCATAGGCTTTAGCAAGCAATTCAGCTGAAATATAGCCAACATAGCAGTCAAATTCCTTTACTCCGCTAGATGGATCCGGAACAAACATCATCTCGAATGTTTCACCATAGTCTCTATCAAAATCAATGTAATCTGTCTCGACAGCCTGCTCGGAAGTGATCAGCTGCTGGACCCGGTCAATATCCCAAACCTGGACGTTTACCGTTTCGATGCCTGGAATTGTCATCTCTACCGGCTTATTTGAAGAATAGTACAGGTTTGTCACTACAAAGATATTGATCTCATTAATATTCTCCATCTCTTCATCTATGACTTTTGCAAGATCATAAGCTTCTAATGAATGGTCAATGGTCTGAAGAAGAGACTTTGCATTTGTGACAAAGCGCTTTACCCGATTGGCAATTTCCGTGACAGCAGTCATATTGATAGTAAGCAGATCTTCTTCGTTCTGCTCAAAATTGTAATCGGCCACATACAGGTCTAAAACTTGGTTCTCATCATCATAAGAATAGGCATTTACGGCAATATTTTTTGCCGTATCTTTATAAGGAGGAATAAGGATTTCCGGATCGTCAGGCCTGTCCATAAAGGAAATCATTTTCTCCAGGAATGGAACCTGATAGCTGCCCGTTTTTATTGCTTTTTCTTCCAGTTCTTCCATGAAATCGAGGAGAAATTCTTTTCTTTGTCTAGTTTCTATCATCTTTTACCCTTCCACTCTAAACATTTGATATATGGTTTCCGGATCTTTCTCATATTCCGTACAATGAGTCAGATCAATATTATAGCTAACATGGGAAATTCCCTTTGGCAGATGCTCTTTTAACAGCCGAGGAAAATCTTCCCCTGCTTCATAAACCTCTGTTTTTTCCACAAAAAACAATGTATCCCCATATTCTTCTTCCCTAAAGCCGAGATCAGTCATTAAATCGCTGTATATAAGTGCAATTCGTTCAGATCGTTTTGCAAGCTTGGCACGGACCTGTCCTGCCAGCTCCTGAAGACTCATGCCATGTGTCCGGCTTTGTTCAAGAAAGCAGACATATAGATAAATTGAAGAAACGGCTTCACTTAACTTAAGCTGGTTCTCATTTGATATTTTAATGGTTTTGGATAATTTATCAATCACTGTTTTGATTTCAAGCCCGCACCTGGAACCTTTGAAGTCAATCCGCCCCTTGGTCGGCCCCTCCCATTGCTCAATAATGAGAGGGGGCTGGCCTGGGTGGTTGTCCAGCCATTCATTGATAAACCATAATTCCCCAAATAGCCCCCGCTGCTGTTCATCAGAAAGCCGTTTAAATCCGCCTCGCTGAAAGAAAGTCCTCCATCTGTCAAGTACCTTATATACAGTAGAAAATAGCGAATCTTCTTTTTCCGCAATTAAATGTTCAGCGAGATTCTGGAGGACCACATCGAAAATTTCAGGGCTTTGTTCATCCTCTTGACGGATTACAAGAAAATAATGCTCTTTTAAGAGAAATATCTTTTCAAAGTATTCCACTTTGACAGACATGCCCCGCCATTTTGGAAGGGCTCTTTCCTGGCTGTCGTCCCATGCTTCCGTTCCGAGATCAATGTAAAGCTGACGGTGATGATTCGCAGGATCGATTCCTGCAAACATAACAGGGCTCTCGTATGTCAGGACATTCAGCTTATATACCTCACTATCGTCCTGATTATTAAGCTCTTGGATCATTTGTTCAAACTCTATTTTTAGGTTCAACACAGCTACTCTCCTTAAATAAAGTTATTCAGACTGTTTTATTAGTCTGGTAGACGCTTGTATCGTCAATTTCGGTACCCGGAAAAGAAAAGGCGATTCCAATTGGCACTAGTTTTGACGAGAATTCAACATCCAGACTGCTAAAGATCTCGACTTCTGGATGCAGCGGATAAATCAGCATTAAACCTTTTTCTTTGTCACGCATTCTGCGTTTTTCTGTACGGTCTTTGATTCCTTTTATTTCTTCATAGTCAAGGTCCATGTACTCATGGTTTGGAGACACAATGGCCCCAATGTCCCTGATTTGATGCTTGCTCTCCGGCGCTTTCACTTTCTTACCAAGAGGGGCTGCAGATTTCAAGCGAATCTTTCCTAATTCAACAGGATAATCTGATAAACCAGAAGATGCTGAAGGATTCCCTTCTACTATTGCAACTGTCCAATCCGTCAGCTCACCCTCATGATTAGCGCGATCAATATAATCAGCAATTAAAGCTGAATTGACAATATTGCTGTCCGCTGTCTGATATTCAGACAAAAATTCTTTGATCATGTCTGATTTCACACCAGAAGCCGTATAAAAGTTTGTCTTTCTGTAGGCAGTCTTTTCTAGGGGAAGCTTGTTTGCCACCTTTACAGCAGCTTCCATATTCCCTTTTAGAATTTCTTCACTTGGATCAAATAGCCTGGTCTGCTGAAGAGTTCCTGCATAAATGACATTAGTCGATACTGCGTTTCTCATTTTCAGCGGACTGGTAAGCATCAT
This sequence comes from Bacillus sp. ISL-47, assembly GCF_018613175.1. NCBI lineage: Bacteria > Bacillati > Bacillota > Bacilli > Caryophanales > Bacillaceae > Bacillus > Bacillus sp. ISL-47. Next base: position 84,655 of record NZ_JAGGQS010000002.1, read on the forward strand.
TGTTGGATGGCTCAGCATCTTCACAGCATATTCAGAAGGAGTTTTTTTCAAGGCAGCAAGCCTGTCGAATTCCTGGCGCAACTGAATCATGGCAATGGCCAGATGTTCAAAATTCGAAGCAATCTCATCTGATGTATAGATGCGGCAAAGATCCATATAGCCCTTCCTGTAACCAAACCAGCGCCCCATCTGCATGAGCGTGTCATACATTAGCGTGTTCCGGAAGTAATAGGTGATGCTTAAGCCTTCAAGTGTAAGACCGCGGGATAATTTGTCTCCGCCTACGGCTATTACATTCAGACCATCTTCTTTATATTGATGGTAATCCAGCGCATCCCGGCTGTTTCCATTGATTTCAAATACCTGAATCGTCTCGCAGCATTTTCTCAGTTCTTCATATACTTCATTCCAGCCGTATTCCTTGTGGTTTTCGTTAGGCCAATCCCTGCTCACAGGGAGGATGTCATTTTCATAAAGCTCCTGCATCTCTGCTATCACAGTGCTTTCAGGATTATATTGCAGCTGTTTTGAGATGGAATCAAAAGTGCGTGAAACTTCATCTTTTACACTCGATTGAACGTCTTTAAAGCGTGATGTATGAATAAGCATGGAATTATGCTTCTTTCTTTGCCCTCTCAAATTGCGGATGGCAATCACAAGAAGGAATTCAAGCATGGCTTCACGCATCTGCGGTGGCACTTCCTCAAATTTATCTGCATCGGATTTCTTTTTAATCGTCGTAAACACTTCAAGATCTTCCTGCCGCAGATGGCGGATCAGACTTGGACGAGTGTCTTCTGCATCTTCTTCCACATTGAAATATTCTTCAGGACCGCAATATTCCTTAGGCTTTGGCAGGCCGACGAGGAAATCTTTCGGATACAGGTCATCTCCTTCCTCATCTGTCCTTCCTTCTTTGCTGATCAGAAGATTGGCAAACGGTGTTGCCGTGTAGCCCACAAAAGCTTTTCGATTAAACACTTCAAGTATCTGCCGGATTAAACGATTAATCGTCTTTGGATCTTCATTTTTATCTGGATTGGAAGTGTCAACGGACGCCTGGTCTGCCTCGTCATCAACAATTAAGACGGGGATATCCAGATTATATAAATCACGGTGATTGATTAATTGATCTCTGAGCGACTCCAGAACCGTTTTGTTTTTCTTTACAACCATCAGGGTTGGCGAGTTCAGGTTGCTGGTTCCTCTTTGGCTGGACTTGATATCATTTACTTCTGTTGTCCATGATGAAATGATATGCTCAGCGGTATTCGCATAAATTTGTGCAACTCCGATTGGATTGCCATCCTTATCTGTCCGGTTTCCAATTACCTCTTCATTCAAACGTATCTGTGTCTGGGCTCTTAAATCATTATGAATACCTGACAGTACAATGATCAGCTTATAGCCGACATCATAAGCTTTATTGATCAAGCCTGTGAAGTTGGCTGTTTTACCTGACTGGACATAACCCAATACAAGGCCGCGCTTATCGAATGGCTCCAAGGACTTTGGATTTCCAATCGATGCCATAATCTGATTGGTTGTTTCATCAATGGCGGTAACTGCCTCAAGCGGCCAATTTTTTGCTTCGGACAGATATCTGCGGTACCTGGTCCAGAAAAATCCGCTTGCTGCCATTTTAGGCTCAAACCAGCTTTTTTCTTTGGAGTTCCTCATGACATAATCCTTGGGAACCTCCAAGTCAATTTTGTATTTCATGAACATTTCAAGAGACCATTTTTGGAATTGTGCATCATCAATTGGACCAAACCCAGATGCCAATACTCTCGCTAATTCAAGTGCTTTTTCTGCAGCTTCCTCTGAATTTGCAGAGTGGGCTTTTAACATATAATAGTTATTCGTAAAGGCCTGTTCGAACAGGCTCTTATTATCAATTACTGACAATCAAATTCGCCTCCGTTGTGATTGCTTTTATGGTTGCCCGGTTCAGGCCGTCAAAGGCCGGCTGTGTTAACAGAATGTTAAACAGCTGCTCTTCATTTTCAGCCACATTCAGCTTCAGCATGGAAGAAGCAAATTGGATAACCAGCTCTTTCTGGCTGTCCGGCACATCCTGCACTTCTTCTTCCGGGACCTTTGGAGAATCTATAATATTGCTTGGGGAACCAAGCTGAACAAATTTAAGATACAAGTTTAATAGCTTTGCATTTTCATCATCCAGATTTTTTAGAAGTTCAGATAGAATGGGATGGTTTCTGTTTAAAATAAATTGCGGGCCATCCTCGCTCCCGGATTGTTCCCATGTATTCAGGCTGCCTTTTATGGAAGGATTCCTCGGACCTGGCTGGGTACGGAAATAGAATATATCTCTAGAGACTTTGCGCGCAATGGAGGAAATGGCCTCTAATCTTCTTTTCGCATCTTCCGGCAGGTTAATGCCTGACTTTTTGATATCCACCTGCCAGTCTGAGTCGGCTGCATTTGGAAGATCTATTCGGACCCTGGCAAGCTGTGAAGCTGCATCTTTCGGAAACAGCCCCATCCAATCGCCAAAATAAAGAAGGCGATTCTCACGGTAAATATATAGCCCCTGGTGATCACGCCAGCCTTTATAGCCGCCAGCCTTTTTGTATTCCGGCTCTGTTAAATGAGATGCATGCGGCAAAATAAAGTACTGTACTTTAATTCGGTTCTCATTGATCCTAAGCATCTGCATTTCGCCTTCCATGGTATTTGGGTGATACCGCATGAAAGGATCCCATGGCATAATTTCCTTGCCGTTTATGAACATCTCGACTTCGCTCTTTTCAAGGATAGAATGGAATACGAATTCGAGATGCCTATTAATCCGGGCCACTTTATTATAGAAGCTGGTTTCTTTCAGCTTGCGCTTTCCTCCATACCCCATAAAGCGGTCAAGCTTATCAATGCAGACAATTGTTCCGCTTTCGGATTCAATTTCACCCATTTTAGTCCTGACATCTGCAGGAATTTTGGTATACAGCTGCCATTCATTGCATTCTGATACATGATCCAGGTCCCAGCATCTCTCGTTATAAACTCCATCTTTCTTGGATAGCACACTTAACCGTTTCCCCAGCGAAAAGGATGCAGTTTTTAAACCCATTCCAAATCGTCCGAGTTCATTCGCTCCCCTTTTTGCTCTCGGATCCTTGGATCCAATATTCATGGCTGTCTGAAGCATCTCTTCATCCATGCCCGTGCCATTATCAGAAATTGTGATCATCCCATCCCTGTCGCCATAAGCGAAATTAATATATATATTGACAGACTGCGCATCCAGGCTGTTGTCCACCAAATCAGCAATCGCTGTACTTGCATTATAGCCAATTGAACGAAGCGCTTGAATTACAGGCGCAGCAGAAGGTCTCGTTAATACTGTTTCCATACTATTACTCCGTTTCATTACAAGGTTTGTAACAATTATAACAAAAATTCAACATATAAATAGGTAGCAATAGGTATTTACTGATATTTACAATATAAAAAAATAAAAATTTCAATCTCAATGATATTATAATTTCGAGCCCGATCAAATTTTTTATAGGGGTATTTAAATAGAAAAAGAAACTGCAGTATACACAGTTTCTTTTTCTATGAACATACTTGATTTGGAATGAAGTTTTAATTTTCTTTTACTAGTTTAGAGATAATTAGTTAGCAAAATGCAATTTATCTTTTTCCCTTCCTGTCAAAGTTCTCCTCAGCTCCCGTGCCCTCTCAAATATCGCCTCCACCAGCTTCACCGTACAGGGAAAAGGGGCCTGTCCCCTCACTAAACTATTTTGTGGGCAATTGAACCACCATTTGCCAACACAATTCTATAAAGTATAATATGAGGAAAGAAAAATACAGCCAAAGGAAGAACTCTTGATTATTTTTAAACAAAAGTCACCAGTCCCTTTTATAGTTGAAAAAGGTTAAGTTAAATAGTAAGTCGAACTTCTTAACAGGAGGGGAAAGATGAAAATTTATGTGGATGCAGATGCTTGTCCGGTGAAAGATATTATTATTTCTGAAGCAAGGAATTTTGAAATTCCGGTTATCCTTGTTACAAGCTTTTCTCATTTTTCTAATGCAAAACAGCCATCCGGAGTGAAAAACATTTATGTTGATTCTGGAGCAGATGCTGCAGATTATCGGATTGTGAAGTTAGTGGAAAAAGGAGATATTATCGTGACGCAAGATTATGGTCTTGCGTCACTAGGTTTAGCAAAAGGAATTATCGTACTCCACCATAAAGGATTTAGATATACAAATGAAAATATTGACCAATTATTACAAACACGTTATTTAAGTGCAATGGCTAGAAAAAGCGGACAGCGAACAAAGGGACCAAAGCCTTTTACAGCAGAAGACCGGGAGCAATTTAGGGATCTTTTTAAACAGGTTATTTCTATTAAAAATTAGGCTAAACTCAGAGATTCAGAAAGGAGATAAATATTTTGAAGTATTTAAAATCGCAAATGCAACAACTAATTAAGGAAAATAAAGAACTGCATACACGCTTTAAAGAACTGAAGGCTGAACATGGTCTTGAAAAAAACAATGCCCTCAAGGCCTTGTACCATTCAGAAGTTACAGATGGAGGAAAGTATCAGGTAGCTTACCAAGCACTTGATCAGCCCAAAAAGTAGACTCTTATATCTTATTTATACTTACTAAAAATTCTGTTATAAATGTTGGATGGTTTTTAGTGGATTCAAGTTAGTGACAAAAATATGAAGTGGGTTGCTGCGCTGTACAACCATACTATTCAATAGCAAATGAAACTCCAGAATCGGGCGCAATGCGAAAACCATACGACTAATTCCACTGTAAAATACGAAAGAATAGGCTTTTTCACTTCAAACCCTTGATGTTTTACTATTGGTCAACGCATTGGCGGCAATTGGTAAAATTCGTGGCAACAGCTGGTAAAAAGTATGGCAGAGATGGTACATTCTTGTGGCTGTAATAAACGAGTTTTAAATATACAAAAGATGAGCATGAGAAAGAAAATTACAGCGGTTTGACTTTGCGGTATAAAATCATCCTTAACATATTATTTAGTTGCTTTAAGAAAAATAGCTCCACCTGATTACCACGGCAGTTGTGATTTCTGGTGGAACTATTACCTATTCTACAGTAAAACTGTGCCTTAACTGCAACAATATAATATTCTTTAATTAGATATGGTTCTTCATCAGTTCCGTAAAGGATTACATTCTAAAACCTTTAAATTCTAAATCTTCAACTGATTTCTCACATTTGATTTCATTTAGAACTCTATAAACTTCCATATAGTTTCTATACATAAACGTTTCATAGGGCTACGAGAAAGTATGAACAGTTATATAAAACTCATTTTCCTTTCGTAGGACTTGTTGATAAAAGAATTTTAAAGCTGCTCCTATCTTGATCTTTAATACGTAAGAAATTAACGGTCGTATCACCTTTCTCCTCTTGTAGAGAGTTTAGCTTGTTAACAAATTCTAATTCATGTTCTTTTATGTTTAACTCTAAAAGTAAGGTTTCGTTAGCATCACTAACAGTAGTCAAGATCAGATTGACATCTCTATTTTTCATTATCCTCGTATGGCTCGGTTACAATTTCACTAAAGGCAATAACACCTCCAGTGTTTTTATTGCCACCATCTGATCTCCAAATGAACACCTTATCCCCAACTTGTACCTCATCCAAAAATTGCTTTTGCCGTATATTCCAATCGACGTTTTCATTTTTTTCTATATATGTAGCTTCGTCCCATTGCATTTCGGTCATTTGTTCCTGAATCAATCGGAAGCTTTTTGTTGCTTTACTTATACTAGAAATTCAGGAACAAATTCTTCTAAAAAGCTTCTCAATTTTTCCTTTTTGATTATTGGCTAAGAATTAAACATTCTAGTGAAAGACAGGGACAGTTCTCATGTTTCTCTTTCAGAGTATAAACACGCGAACCGGCCCCTAATTTCCTAGTCTAGAGAAACCAATAATTAGTTAGCAAAATGCAATTTAATTCTTTCCCTTCCTCTCAAAGCTCTCCTCAGCTCCCGTGCCCTCTCAAAAACCGCGTCCACCAGCTTCACCGTATTATAACAACCCTCCACATCCAGCATCTCATCACTGGTGTGCTCATTAAAATAACCAACAGATAAATTAACACTCTGTATCCCAAGTGAAGCCCAAACCCTAGTGTCACTGCTTCCGCCATTCGTGCATTTCCAGTTCGTTAAACCTGCCTTTATTGCTGTAGACTTAATAAACTGGCCATATTTTTCATCGCAGAACGGAATGAAGCCACCACATGAGACTACGATATCACCAGTGCCGCGGCGATCAAGGACAATAGCAGCATCTACGTCCCTGAGGAAGTAATCATCAACATGCTGAGCTCCCACTAGTCCTATTTCTTCTTCAACGGTTAAAATGAATTTTACAGTACCGCTGAATCTGCTTTTTTCCAAGTTTTTGGCCATTTGCAGCAATACCGCTACACCCGCACGGTCATCTGCACCAAGAATCCCGGAGCTGCTGGTCCAGAAGTTTTTTTCTTTTAATATTGTTCTGCCTGGATCGATGGGAAGTACAGTATCCAAATGGGCATTTAATAGAATAGTCGGTCCGTTGCCGCCTCGATAGCGTTTTTGAGCCAGGATGTTGCCTTTGCTGTCAAAAGTTAGATGATCAACTAGCGGAGCAAGAATCTTTTCTGCATGATTTCGGATTTTGCCCTCGTTTCCGCTTTCTCCGTTGATGTTAAGGAGTTCCTCCAGCTGGTCAAAAAACAGCTGTTTGTCGATTTCTCGTTTCCAGTTCCAAGGTGGCTGCATCTATTTTCAAGGCTTTTTCAGCTAATTCTAAAAGTTCCTCTCTGGAATGTGGCAGAATCAATCGCTGGTTTCTGACTCTGACTTTTTTATCAGAAATGATGCTGAAAAGTTTTGCTGCTTTATCCATAGATACACCAGGGCGAAATTGGATGGAAGCATATCTTTTTTCATGGCCATCGCAGCTTCCCATAGTAAATAATTCTAGACGATTTAATTGTCGGACCAAGCCGCTGATATATAGATCCAATTCCCTGACTTTCGGCTCTTCTTTTTCAGCATGGAACCAAAGCCCTTCTCCATACCCTCTATGAGGAAAATCAGCTGCTGCTAGCCATTCTTTTTCAGTAACAGGCTCAGAGTGAATAGTAAGAAAAAAATGCTGACGTGTGAAGTCTGCACCTGCTTTTTGAAGGCACTCCATTAAAAACTCAATATTTTCTTCGGTTTCATGAAAGAGATCAAACTCATTTTCCGAGTACTCCCTCACAGCAAATCCTTGACGAATGAATAATGTATTCCAGCTTCTCATTTAACATCATCTCCCTTTCGTGAATGTAGCTTTATTATCACAAAAAGGCGATGACAGCCCTGTCATCAGCTTACATAGTCGTTCGCAAAAGCGTCATCAACTCTGAACAGAACAATATATTGAACCGTTTCGTTGAAATAATAAGCTGTTTCTCCCCTATACTGTTTAACATCGATAATGTCAGGCATATCTAATGTTTTCATACGAGCTCTAAGACGTTCTATTGATTTAATGAAGGTATTCTTCTTAACTTCTCCGTCAGTCCCAGTCTTTCCAAAAAAGTCCTTCATCGTCATTCTAGTGGATGGATTTTCTTCATTGGAGGACAGCAGAAAATGCCTGATCATATTTGCCTGCCCTGGGGTAATAATGGCCTCTTCTCCATTAAAGAAAAGGATATTTTCGCGGTCATTAAAATAAACAACAAGCACATTCTTTTCCCCATTTTCTGCAAGTTCTTCGCAGGCATCTTTCGAACAGGTCTCAATATGTCCTTTTGTTATTTTATAAAAGGCATGATTTTGCAAAAACTGCTCATTATCCGATAAAGTTTCATATAAGGGTGAAAGTGATAGATTAGGCAGCTGGTCTGCTGACGTGTATGAAAGCTCATCCATCGCTTCATAAGTTGAACTTGCCACATATAATGCACTATTTGCCAGATACATATGAGCATGAAATTCCTGCTGCTGATTTAGACTAAAGGTTGGATTATCCCCGAATTTATGATAATTCAATGCTTCTTGAAAATAGCGTACTGCTTGGTTGTAATCACTTTGCTTATAAGATAAAAATCCTAATCTATAATAGGCAATGGGAATATTTTTCTCATAACTTAGTGCTTTTCTTATAGATGAAATAGCATCTCGATCATCCTTAAAGTTGTTCATCTTTAAATATGTACCGTATTTAATCAGATAGGAAACAAGCAGTTTTTTTGTATACTTCAGCGAATATTCGTGCATGGCTCGATCTTTTCTTACTAGGGGAACCAACCTTTTATACATCTCTTCATAGACATTTACTAGTTTAGCGTAATAACCGTAATTACTCTTTTCTCCGTTTTCATGCAATTCTTGTTCATAGTCCTCAAGTTCTTCAAGAGTTAAGTCTTTTAATCTCATTCTTAGCTCACTTCCCATAAACTGATATATAAGCTGAATTATTGGTTGACACTTTGAGAGCATTCTCGCGTTCCTTCACACACATCTGGCACCATCCGTCCTCGTTTACAGCCTGAACTTTTTTCGCGCACTGTGAGCAGACCTCGGTTCTCTTTTTCTTAGTTGAATATTTCAGCCGTTTTTTCATGGTGCTGCGATTTATGCACGCATCACAAGTCTCTTTTTTTCCCATAGAGAATTCTGCTGAACTTTTAATCTGAAAACATACCAGACAACGTTGTTTGCTAATTGTATTCTCCTCCTATTCCCTTGAATAAAGGAAGAAGTTGTGCTCTTCACCTCAATATTGTAATACATCCTCCCTTCACCAAACAGACAGAATATAAAGAATTATCATCTTCACCTTCTTCTCCTCACCTCTTTAGTTATATAATAAAACTTTCGAAACCAAAGAAAGGTGAGACATCATGAAGAAAGTTCTATCAAATTACAAGCTAACGATATTCCTGCTTGTTTCGATTTTAATTGGCGGAGTAGCCGGCGTCGTCTTTGGGCCAAAGACAGCGGTCGTGAAGCCTTTTGGGGATTTATTCTTAAATTTATTGTTTATGATTATTGTGCCGCTTGTCTTCTTTAGCATTGCTTCGAGCCTTGCGAATATGGGCGGGATGAAGAGGTTAGGAAAGATTATGGGCGGGATGTTTACAGTCTTTTTCATTACGGCTGTGATTTCTGCCATTTTGGGATTTATCGGGATTTCGATTTTCGAACCGCTTAAGGATGCGGATATTTCCTCCATTAAAAGCATTATGACGGATGCCACAGTGGATCCGGAGGCTGAAGAGGTTACATTCCTTGGGCAGCTTGTTCAGGCGTTTACGGTACCTGATTTCCAGATGCTGTTCTCGAAGAATAACATGCTGCAGCTGATTGTCTTTTCGATTTTATTTGGATTGGGTACGGCGATGGCTGGAGAGAAAGGAAAGCCGATTGCTAACCTGCTGTCATCCGGTTCAGCCGTAATGATGAAGATTGTCGGCTTTGTGATGTATTATGCTCCGATCGGGCTTGGCTGTTATTTTGCCACGATCATTGGTGAGCTTGGGCCGCAGATTTTGGGCGGGTATGTACGAGTGTTTGTGCTTTATCTTGTGTTAACGCTCATTTACTTTTTTGGGTTCTTCACGCTTTATGCTTTTGCGGCTGGCGGGAAAGATGGTGTCAAAGTATTTTGGAAAAATGCCATCACGCCTTCTGTCAGTGCCATTGCGACGTGTTCCAGTGCAGCATGCATTCCAATCAACCTTGCAGCTGTAAGAAAGATGGGTGTTCCTCAGGATATTGCGGAAACGATTATCCCGCTTGGAGCCAACACGCATAAAGATGGATCTGTTCTTGGCGGTGTCTTTAAAATTGTGTTCTTGTTCAGCTTGTTTGGCAAAGACATGACGAGCATAACAAGCATTCTGAGCATCCTGGCCGTATCCTTTCTAGTTGGAGCTGTAATGGGTGCGATCCCTGGTGGCGGTATGATTGGCGAAATGCTTATCTTGAGTGTATTTGGTTTCCCACCGGAAGTGCTTCCGATTATCGCGGTTATCAGTACCATTATCGATGCTCCTGCAACACTGCTGAACTCAGCCGGCAACACCGTTTCAGCGATGATGGTCAGCCGTCTTGTAGAGGGGAAAAATTGGCTGAAGGAATCTCTATTAGCGAAATAAATATGTGTAAGAAGTAAAAGACCTTTGATTCGGAAGGTCTTTTTACTTTGCATTCCGTTTCTTCGGAACTTATCGAACCAGTGGACAAGCCCCATGTTCTATTAAAAGGTCAAACTAGAAGCGATTTCCTTCAAATGCGCCTGGTCTGCCCATAAGATGAAATAATTGTAGGTTTCTCCTTGAATTATAACGGGAGTTGGATACCTTACGATTAAAGCGGATTGATTCAACATTTCTGCTGGCTGGTCCGCAGAGGGGAAATATAAACCGCTAGACCTTTCATCAAATGACAAATGGTATTCTTTCTTATAATAGGTTAACTGAATTCATGCGATAAATTAAAAATCGAACTCCTAATTCAAAACAACAAATTTTTAAATTTATTATTTTGAGAAGCCGATTTACCTATAATCATGAAATCGGCTTTTTGTTCTCCCTCTCATTTTTATGATCTTCAGGGAATGTTTTAGATTGTTTGTTTTAACTATCAATTGACCTATTGGTTACCGGCGGCTCATTAAGCCAATCTTTCCTTACCAATAACTTAAATCCCTTCTCTGAATAGCTTTCTACCTGATCAATTAATTCCTTCAGTATTTTCACGTGACTTTTTTTATAACTGGAAACCACAGCAGTTTGCAGATGGCCGATTCCGATGGGATTTAAGAACATGATTAAGTTAGCCATTAGTTTATCTGAAAATGGGGATTTATTCACCTTATGAACGTGAGCCTCTAATCCGGTGGTTGTCGGAACTCCGTTATCTCTATATATTTCGGATAAAACATCAACTTGATGATATGACAATTTGATCCCATCCTGCAAAAAACCCTTTGTATCTTTATCCTTTGCAACATCCGAAAAAGCAGTACATAGAGCTACACCAACATTATTACATTGAAATGAACCAAACATACTTGCTAATTCAAAAGCATTAAGCGGCCTCTGCTGGGTTGATGCCACTTTAAATAACTTGCTTTCTCTGTCTTCAGCATTTTTGTATGAAAATGACCTGTTTTGCAGTAAACCTTTGTGCTCCAGCAAATTTAAAATAGAAATGTCAATTTGAATTATCTTATTGAGTATTTCTTTAAAAAAACTCTTAACCTTTGGGACGGTTAAATCTGTATATTGAAAAGAAAGTACACCCAGTCCATTACTGGTAATATGCTTAAGAATTTCTATCATTAATTGATCAGAAAATATCTTTTCTGAGGGGCTATGTAAATCATTTTCACTAAAAAACGGTGTAATATTTAATCCATTATCAGCTAAGAATTGCAAAGCCTCTTGTTCCTGGAATGTTGAAAGTGTTTTAATCTCAGTTAAAACATCTTTCAAATCAGGATCTTCAGCAGTTTCAATAAGATTCCCCAAAAAAACATTGACCATATTTGAACTTGAATGTAAGTACCAAAGAAAGCCTAATTCGTTTAAATTCATATAAAAGGCCCCTCCACAATTTATTTTCTATTCTTAGTTTGTAATCAAAATTGGTAATTATTCATTATATTCTATTACATTTTAATATCTTACATGGCATCTCAATAAAGGGCTTAACAATAAATGTGCCTTTTTTAAAAGTGTTCAATGTGTTTTTTCCTCAGTATCTTCATTAAAAAAAATCCCACACTGACACCTGGTATTACACACAATATTGGCAGCCAAATAGGTCCTAATAATATCCCAAAAAGCTTAAAGGTAGAGGAATATATACACCCCACAGTAACAAAGTAAGCAGAAGACACAAACGGAAGAAAAGAATAACTGTTTTTCCCTCCTCCCGCATCTTTAAAAGAATCCCACATAGCAAAGAAATACAAACAAGGGTAAAACATCAGCCACAAATAATCGGTTTCTGCAATTGCCTTTTCAATATTTCCATGAAAACTTGAAATAATGACCCCGTTGAAATTCGCTTGTACATTAATAAGGAACTCTAAAAATACAATAACCATTCCCTTTATCAGTTTTCCATTTAAAAATTGACCAAAACCAGGAAGTGCAATACTCCATAATAACCTTTCTATAGATGTCGCCATTCTATTCAAGCCCCTTACCATTTCTCTTATATGTGTTCACATTCACTTTATATAATCCCCTTTTAAAGGGCAGCAAACGATTTGCCATCTATCAATTGCCTGAAGATAACATTCACTATTACTCAACACCACACTTAATATTATGTAAGCACTCTTCTCAAACTAAACTCCCTTTTAATAGGAAAAAAAAGCTGCCAAACTGGCAGCTGGATTTTAAAGCACTCTTGATTAGGTTAGAAGAGCTCAGTAATAGATTATGGATATATTGAGATAATGCCTTAATTATATGTCCGAATAATTGCGATTATATTTGACGGAATACAGCAGTACATATATAACAATAAATGCTGCAAACAGGTTCAGCACGATCAGCGAATGGTTCAAACTGAAAAATTGAGTAAGCGCTCCGACACCAATTACGGGAACGATAAATCCTGAGTACGCGCACAAATAGAAAACCGAAATGACTCGTGGCCGTTCTTTTGTTTCCGGTAACTGTCCGGCAAGTCGCAGGGCAATTTGAAAAGTCCACCCGCCGCCGATAGACTGGATGAAAATGCCTGCCCAGAGCAGCGGCAGACTTGATGCTAAACCAGAAGAAACAATTATCCATGACCCTATCACAAGAAGCAGGATGCCGAATCTCATACGTGTAATGGGGTGACTCGGCCATGGAATGAACTGAGCCAAAGCTGCTCCACTGAGAAGCACGAAAATGATTAATCCAGAAACGGATAGGTTGGACGTATGAATGACATTCTGGACGAAATTAGGAATAAGAGTAAACGCGATTCCTTGTATTGTGAAAACTGTGAAGATAGGCAATCCGGCCATTGAGAAAAATGGAGAACGAATATTGCTCGGCACACCAAGCGATATCTTCGTTTTTACGCGTTTTTGTTCAATGGAAACAGAATCTTTAGGAATAGTTTCCAGCACGATTAGTGAGATGATAAGCAGGACGAGCAGAATCCAAAATGGCAGGTGGAGTGGAAGGTAATGTATATATTGTAGGATAAAACCCGCTATAGCTGGTCCCAGCCCGAAACCAATGAGAATTGTAACACCTGATAATTTGAGAGCTGCACCTATTTGGCTGGGAGAAGTTTGCTTCATTAGAAAAGCAGCAGCTGTACCTGTAAAGGCTCCGTATGCGATTCCTTCCAATGACCTGGCGACATAGAGCATCCAGAAATGATTAACTGCCAGAAAGAACACAGTAGATGCGATGGAGATCCATATACTGATGCGAACAACCCTTTTTAATCCCCACCTGCTGCCTTTTTCTCCTGCAATAAACAAAGTCGGCAACAAGAATGCAGCATAAATGGCAAACAAGATCGTGATTTGCAGACTGTTCAACAGGTAAGCCTCACTATATATAGGGAATAACGGGGTAATAAAGGTAGCCCCACATGACATCAATAGAGAAACCAATAGCATTCTTTTCACTACGGAAATCCCCACTTTCTATAATAAATTCTTCAAGATAAAATTACTTACTAGAAGGTAAGTATTGATAATAGTACATCCGATTTTTCAAATCTACTGGCACTTATTTATATTTCAATCCAGAAAAAAAGCTTTTAATAACGTAGAAATACACCTTATATTTTCTTAACGATATTGAAGTATTCTTCCAATGTCCATTTCTTTTCAAAGATTACTTTGGCAGCCTCGGAACCTACATAGCGGAAATGCCAGGGTTCATATTGGTATCCAGTGATGGTTTCCTTTCCTTTGGGATATCGGAGAATAAAGCCGTAGCGGTGTGCATTTTCAGCAAGCCACTTACCTTCGTTTGTTTCTCCGAATTTCTCAGATAGTTCTAAATTGGCGCTTCTGCTTGAGATATCCATCGATAGACCTGTCTGATGTTCACTGCTGCCTGGTATAGCAACAGCTTGGACAGCTTGTTCTTTCCCTGTTCTGTTAACCTCCGCTTCAAATACTTGTGATTGCCGGTCATATGAACGATAGCCAGAAACAACAAACAATTCTACTCCTTCATTCAACGCTCCTGCAAAAAGATTTTCCAGCGCTTTGGCAGCATCCTGGCGCATATAGCTTTTTTCCAAATCTAATTTTCCAAATGAAAAGGCAACTTCAGGAATCACCAATTGCAGCGGTTCATAGCCATCTGGCAGCCTGAATTGTTTATTCACAAGAACCAGTACATTCTCGGGATTCTGAATGACATTACGGCCATTGACCACTTTTACTTCATTGAAATAGGAAGCCCCCAATGAAAGGGGATCCTTTTCGGCAGACATTTCGTTTTTGCTTTCCGTGCCTTCATTCTGTGAAACACCTTCTTTATCTTCTTCACTTCCGTCAGGAACAGCTTCTTTCTCCGAATTGCCCTCCAAACTCTTTTCCTCTTGCAGAAATGGGATTTTGTCCATTAGCGGTTTAACTTTATCCAAATATGGATCGATCTGGCTGCAGCCAGAGAGAAGGAAACCTAGTGTTCCCGCGAAAATTAGTATCTTTATCAATTACAGTCACCCCCTCCGTCAACGATAAAACCAACCTATAAAAATGAAGCATATTATTTACTTACTAGAAGGTAAGTATCTCTCCTTAAAAAAACCGTTTCTACGGTTTTTTTAAGGAGAGATTTAACTGATTTAGGACTTCGGCTAATACATCATCACCCAGAACACGTCTGTATAATAATGCTCCTTTAACGCTTGATAATATCGCTACCGCTACTTGATGGACATCTTCAGAGCTGTTTATGATATTTTCAGCTTGTGCCTCTGCAACAAATTCTTTCATTACACTGAGCTCCAGTCTGCTGACTTCCACAATCTTTTCTTGTACGGTAGTTGGCAAAGATTCATAATCCGTCTGCAGCGAAGAAATAGGACAAATTTCAGTATACTCAAATCTTTGAGCCTGCTGCTGGATGAACTGCTTCAGCTTCTCTTCAGCAGAAACCGGCGAATTTTTAATTAACATCAAAGATTCTTGCAGTCTCAATAAAATACGTTCTGTAACTGCGACTCCTAAATCCTCCTTTTTCTCAAAGTGATAGTGAATACTTGCTTTGGTCACCCCAAGCTGTTTAGAGATGTCATCATAGCTAAACGCCACATACCCTTTTTGCTGTATCAATTTAATTGCTAAGTCTACAATTTGTTTTTTTCTGTTTTCCATGCCCCAATAGTAACTTACTAATAGGTAAGTGTCAAGATGAAAGATGCAGAGTCAATATCCCCGCAAAACGTAAATCCTTTTGATAGGTTTAATATAATTCTATTAACACTGGCGGGGTGTCCCCCCATTTTCTTATTTCACTTATCATTCGTAGACGGTCACAAATACTCCATCTATATTGTTGCCTGAAATCTCAAAATAGCTATTATCCGGTACGTTAATCGTCCTGGTTTGAGGAATCGGGTAATAAGTAATCGTGTATTCTTCCCCATTTATACTAACAGAGATTTGTTTTTCTTCTTTTAGATAATCTAAATATTCCTCTAAAGCAAAATTTTTTTCCTTCATAATCGCACTATGCGGCAGACCAACATAGCGGATATGCCAGGGTTCATATTGAATTCCTGTTACATCTGTCTTGTCCTTTGGATAGCGCAAAATGAACCCGTATTTCCAGGCATTTTCTTCTATCCACTTTCCTTCAGGTGCATCGGCCATCTTCATTTGAGCAGAGCCTACATCAAGCGATAAGCCCAAATTATGTTCGCTATAACCAGCTGGCAAGGCATAGTCAGAACCCATCTCTTGATAAAGCACACTTTGCTCTTCAAAGCCTCGAAAGCCGCTAGTTATAGAGAAATTTCGAACTCCTTCTTTTTCTGCTGTTGCGATCATCTCTGAAAATTCACGTGCAACGTCCTCTGACAAATAAATTCCGCTGTTTAACAATCCATATCCCCTTGTCCATTCATTGCGCTCAGATAGATTGATGACATCCGATTTAATACTTTCCGGGTGAACCGGGTGTTCACTGTTGACCAAAAGCAAATTTCCTTGATAGATTTGTTCTTCTGCAATTTCTTTTTGGATATATTCAGAAGTCCTTCTATCCACTATGTCATTTTCTTGTTGATCATCATTTTGTATTTTTACTTTTGGTTCAAAAAAAGGTTCCATATTTATGAAAGTTAACCCCAAGCAAACTAATAGTAAAAAACCCCACTTCTTCATTTTTCAGCTTCCTCCTTTTTCTTCCTTGCTTAAAGAATAGGAAAAACTATTTAAAAAAAGAGTAGGGTAATTTTTAAATTTTTCTTAAATCCTGTACATACAGCTAATCTTCATTCATTAGTTCACTTTCCTTCGGTAAACGAACTTCAAAAATTGTCCTGATGACATTGCTTTCTACCGTAATGGTGCCATTATGCTGCTCTACTATATTCTTCGCAATGAACAAGCCAAGACCGGTGCTATCTTCTTGATGCATTCTTGCTTTGTCACCGGTATAGAACATATCAAAGAGATGCGGGAGTTCCTCCGGAGGAATGCTGTCTCCATAATTCACAACTTGAACGACCACTTCATCCCCATCAATAGAGCCGTTAATATCGACATACTGGCCTTCATTTCCATAACGGATGGCGTTGGTTAGAAGATTTTCAAATACACGTGCTATCAATTCTCCATCACCCAAAATGGGTAAATGGGAGGTGCTATCCATACGGGCAGCCAAATGATTCTTTTTGAATGCAGGGTACAATTCTTCCTTTAATTGATTAAGCAGGTCCGTTAAATTTAGTCTCTTTTTTTCAACTGGAAGCATACCATAATTCATTCTGGTTATTTCGAATAATTCATCAATCAGCCTTTCTAAACGTTGCGATTTCGTAAAGGCAATGGTTAAAAAATGCCTGACTTGTTCTTTCGTCAAGCTCTCATCCATAAGGATCAAATCCAAATATCCTAACACAGAGGTAAGCGGAGTCCGCAAATCATGAGCTAGATTTACGACCAATTGATCCTTGCTGCTTTCCGAAAAATCTCCTCTTTCTACAGCTTGTTTCAATTTTTCACTTGCCAAATTAATATCATGTGCAATATCTCGAAATTCATCATTTGACCCTATTTGAACTTGATGTGAAAAGTCTCCCCGGGAGAGATAATGGATTCCGGTTGAAATTTCATTAAAATAGCTGGAATATCGTTTCGTGAGTAAATAAAAGAACATGAACGAAAGCGGGATGAACAGCAGTAAAAAGACGTTAATATCGCCAAATTGTTTCATCATTTTCCGATAATATTCCAGCCGGTCACCAAACTGGACATTCGCGTGATAATAGAATTGGAGTGATTTAAAGACTATAAACGTTATAAGTCCAGAAAATATCATACTTAAACCAAATAATAGCACCATCTTTGAACGAAAGCTGCGCACCAGTTTAACCATTGAAGGAATACCCGACGCCCCACACGGTTTTTATCCATTTGTGGTTCTGTTTGCCTTCCTCAAGTTTTTTCCGCAGCGTGCGAATATGTACCATGACCGTATTGCCGCTTTCAAAGTAAGCTTCTCCCCACACATGCTGAAAAATATTTTCCACACTATACACCTTCTTTGGATGACTCGCAAGTAAATACAATATGTCAAACTCTTTCGGCGTAAGCTCGATGCTTTCACCATATAGGGTTACTGTACGCTGATCAGGAGTAATCACTAACCCGCCATATTCCAGCCAGGTTTTATGATCTGTTTTCGGCTGATTTAGCTTCATAAAACGCCGGAGCTGAGCATTTACGCGGGCAACCAATTCGATCGGCGTGAATGGTTTAGTCATATAATCATCTGCTCCAATGACCAGTCCCTGTACTTTATCGAAATCAGATGTTTTAGCACTCAAAAAGATGATGGGCATATTATGCCGTTCGCGAATGCGGCGGGTTACTTCGTATCCATCCATTTTCGGCATCATAATATCCAAAATCAGCAAATCAATCGATTGAGTCCCGACGACCCGAACAGCCTCTTGTCCATCCGAAACTTTTATAACATGATACCCTTCTTTTTCTAAATGGATGGCAATCAGATCAGCAATGTCCTCCTCATCATCCGCAATTAAGATCGAAATATCTCTCATCTTTCCACTCCTAAATAAAATGATCATAAAGCAAGTATATCAAGAGCTATTCATTTTCTATTATTTCCGTTTCTTTTTCAAAGATATGGTCACATTGTTCATATAAATATAGCTCTTCTGCTAAAATGCCCCGTTATGCTTATTAAAATGAAATGACTTAAGTAAAGCTTTATATGTATATCTATTTAGCGCAGCCTTTTTCCGTTTATCCTTTTGTCTTTAGCCATAATAAAAATGATAAAGTGCATACAATTTTTGATAGGAATAATAATAAGTAGTAACACATGTTAGGAGTACATTTGTTTATGAAAAAGGAAAAAAATAATCTGAATCCTGCAGAAAATCAAACACCTGCCGAGATAGTAAAAAGAGCCAAAAAATCATCTGATTTTAAAGAGATTAAAAAAAATGTTTCCGGAGTCCGGATAGTCATTTTATACTTCACTTCACTAATCGATCACAAGACGATGGAACATGTATTTCTTCCATATATTAATGAATGCGAAAAAAAGACTGACCTGCCTTTTGATATGAATCAATTTAAAAACAGCCTTCCGCTTGAAGATGTTATTAGAACAAAGGAAGCAAAAGAAATCGAAGAAAAAATTCATCAAGGATATGTCCTAATTAAATTTGAGAATACCTCTGAAGATTGTCTATTAGTGAATATAAGCAATTTATCTAAAGGGATAAGAGAATCTAACGAAACTGAGAATGAATTTAATGTTATCGGCCCAAAATTAGGGTTTGTTGAGAGTCTTGATACCAATATTCTTTTACTTCGAACTAAGGTAAAGTCTCCTTTATTAACGACTGAAGAGATCGTGCTGGGCACGCTGTCAAAAACAAGAATAATGATTGTTTATTTAGATGGCATTACAAATGAACAACATATAGAAAACGTAAAAAAAAGGCTCTCTGAAATAGATTTTGATATCATTTTTGATACTTCTGCTTTAGTCCAGCTAATTAAGGAAAATTCTTATACTCCTTTTCCACTTTACTTTTCTTCAGAGAGGCTGGATCGAATTTCTTATTCACTCACTTCCGGCCAAGTCGTTATCTTTAGTGATGGTTCACCATACGCAGTATCCGGACCTACTACCATATTCGATTTTTTTCTCTCATCCGAAGATTATTATTATAACTGGATTATTGGGTCTTTCTTCCGTTTTACACGAATACTTGCGATCATCTTTTCAATCTTTTCTTCCGCCATTTATGTTGCGGTTATGACGTTTCATTATGAGGTAGTGCCTGCGGATTTACTGGGTCCGCTAATAGAGTCCAGAGCAAACGTTCCATTTCCGCCGCTGCTGGAGGTTCTTTTTTTAGAAATGACCATTGAATTATTAAGAGAGGCAGGAGCCCGATTGCCTACTAAAGTAGGACAGACATTGGGCATTGTTGGCGGTATTGTCATTGGACAGGCAGCTGTAATGGCAGCACTGACAAGTAATATTTTATTAATCATTGTCGCTTTAGCAGCCTTAGCTTCATTCACAACACCAGCTATCGTTATGTCCAACACAATTAGAATATTAAGATTTCCCTTTATCATCATGTCATCATTCCTGGGCGGGCTAGGTATCATGATAGGTTTTGCCGTGCTGCTATGTCATTTGTTTAAATTAAAATCATTTGATACTCCTTACATGGTTCCTTTGCACCCGTTTCGAAGCAATAGTCTTGCGGATAGTATCATAAGGTCCCCTTATAATAAATTAAACAAAAGGCCAGATTTTTTGAGACCTAAAGATAAAATTAAATATTCACCAAAAGAGAGTAACAAAAAGAAGGAAGATATTAATGACGAATAACACATTAGTTAAAATGGGTATTGTTGTTCTAACTCTAATTCTGGCTGGATGTGTACCTCACAATATTATTAATGAAGTCTCTCTGATGCATAATGTAGGATATGACAAAGAAGATGAGATGCTAAAGGCAAGTGTTGTTTATCCAAATTATGCCGAGAGTGATAATCCTGCTTTAATCACAGCTGCTGCTAAAAATCCATCTAGTCTGCAGGAAGAACTTAGCCATAAGTCTCAATTTCCATTTGAAATAGGTCAAGTAAGGGTAATAATATTTGGGGATAAACTAAGCAGAGATGGTTTAGCTTCCATATTAGACCCCATCTGTAAGGAACCAAAAATTGGCATAGTAAGAATTGTCATTACAGATGGAACTCCAGATTTAATACTAAGTAAAACACTTAATGAGAGTCCGCTATTCTTAATGAATTTGATTGATAAAAGTATTGAAAATGAAGGAATTCCTGAATCTAACTCCCATGTCATGTATGACCAGTTTTTTGGAAGTGGAATTGATATGTCCTTTCCTAATCTTACAGTTGATTCTAAAGGGAAAATTAAAGTCGATGGTATGGGGATTTTCAAAGGTGAAAAATTAGCATTTAGGATTTCCGAAAAAGAAACCTTCTTATTAAAATTAATGACCGATAAAAACAAAAGGGGAGTATACAGTTTTGACCTTAACATGCATGGACACAAAGCTAATATTGGGGTCAGAACGAACTATGGAAAACACAAGGTGAAATTCATCAAGGAGAACCTCAGGGAACAAGTTAGGGTAAGCCTAAGTTTAGATGTAGAACTTGATGCTTTGCCTGAATGGATCAATTTAGAAGATGAAAAGGATCTTAAATTATTTAAAACCGCCTTACAGAAATCAATTTCAAACGATGCTGAATTACTTCTAAAGGATTTTCAAACAAATGGTGTAGATCCTTTAGGTATAGCAAGAGTGTATAAAGCAAATCACAGAAATTATTCTGAACAGAGTTTTTACGATCGGATATATCCTAATATGACATATGAGGTAAATACCAAAATTGCAGTTAGGCAAACTGGGGTGGGAAATTAGTGAACGTAAAAGTAGAAAAACAATTTCAAGTTTCGGCTTTTTTCACATTTTTTCTCATTCACTCTTCACAAACCGGAGTTGGTATCCTAAATTTTCAAAGCCAGGTTATTAAACATGCTGAGCAGGACGCCTGGATTTCTTTAATTATAACCTGGGCTGTAACCCATATCATACTCTATATTATTTTTAAGCTATTAGGCGGGGGAACTAATGATTTAGTAGCTGTTCATCAGTATTGCTTTGGAAAAGCGATTGGCAGCATAATGTCTGTCATGGCATTGGTTTATTTCTGGCTGGCTTCTTTGACAGTCCTCCGTGCATATATTGAGGTCATCCAAATATGGGTATATCCTTCAATAAAAACATGGCAGCTATGTTTCGTTTTCGGACTCACATTTTATTATATTATCTCAAGCGGCTTCCGCAGTTTAACCGGCTTTAGCTTCTGGGGAGTTATATTGCCTTCTTTTTTGTTCTTTTTAATCTACTTCCCATTGATGCATGCGAATTATATTTACCTGCTCCCAGCCTTTAGTCATTCCCTCAGTGAGCTACTTTTATCTTCTAAAGGGTATGCCCTGCTTTTTCTTGGTTTCGAGTGGATCCTGATGTATTATCCCTTCCTTAGGAGTTCAAATAACAGAGATATTTCAAAATGGGCGTATCTTGGCAATATATATACTCTCATTGTGTACCTAATTATAACGTTAATATCATTCTTATACTTTAATCAAGAGGTATTACAGCATTTACCTTGGCCCACTCTTATGATGGTTAAGATCGTTAAATTCTCTTTCCTGGAAAGATTTGAATATGTATTCATCTTTATTTGGCTGTTAGTGATCATATCCCCTATATGTATTTCTTTGTGGGCATGTACAAGAATCGTAAAAAGAACTTTCTCAATTCCTCCTAAAGCGACTTTGCTATTCTTGCTTATTGCAGAGATGATTGTTTCTGTATACCTTCAGGAATTTAAGAGTATTGATTATCTTGTCAATTTTACTTCTAATGTGGGAATTGGTTTTGTATATGTGTATCTGCCGCTCCTTCTTATTATAAAATGGATTAAGAATCATTTTATGAAAAATAAGTTAAACAAAATCTAGTTACGGGTTTTTTAAAGGGCAATCTTGCTTTTGAAAAGAAAAAAGTGCTGATAAATGTTGTTCTGCAAAAAAGAGTGCCTATCTTGTTAAAGATAGGCACGGTATGAAAATCGAGAAGCTGATTAACCAACAACGTTTGATATTACTTCGATATTACCTTGAGTTGCTCTGGCATAAGGGCAAACCTTATGAGCTTCCTCAACGACTTCTTCTGCCACGCTAGTTTCTACGCCCTTTACAGTGATATCCATTGTAATTGCCAGAACATAGCCATCGTTCGCATCCTTGCCAAGCGTAACATGTGAAGCAATATTTATACCGTCTGTTTTAATGTTCTTTTTCCTAAGGACAGTGCCCATCGCTCCCTGGAAACATGCGGCAAACCCTGCAGCGAACAGCTGTTCCGGATTGGTTCCAGCTCCGTCCCCTCCTAATTCCTTTGGATATTTCAAGTCTACATTAAGATTGTTATCGCTGGATACCGCTTTGCCATCTCTTCCGCCTTGAACATTTACTGTAGCCGTGTACAATTTCTTTTCTATTTTCATCATTTTAAAACTCCCCTTTTTTTAATGGATTATTATTTTTACACCTTGTGAACTAATTAACCAACAACGTCTCTTCCGCCGTGAAGGTTTACTATACCTGTTTCTAATTCCTTTTTACTTACTAGAAGGTAAGTTTATCTTAAAAAAAAGATCTTAGGAGACTAAGCCAATCAAGGTTAAATTGGACAAATTAAAATGGCATGAACTGTTGGATAAATTATTTTTCAGTTGCTACATTCCCCATTGCAATTGAAATTCTATTCCAGCTGTTGATTTGATTGATGATTAGAACAAGGTCAATATATTGTTTCTCATCAGAATGTTCACGTACTCGCTGATAAAGCTCATCTGGCACACGTTTTGTCGGGATTAAAGTTATGTGCTCTGTTAACTCAAGAGCTGCTTTTTCTGCTTCAGTGTAAAATGTGCACTCTCTCCATGCACTAATACAATATAAACGCTGTTCCGTTTCTCCCATTTTTCTAGCATCAGCTGTATGCATGTTAATGCAATATGCACAGCCATTTATTTGAGAAGCCCGAATTTTTATAAGTTCACGAAGTTTACGGTCTAAACCTGTAGTTTTCGTATACTTCTCCATTTCCATCATTATTTTCATTGCTTCTGGTGCTAGCTTGTAATAATCAATTCGTTGTTCCAATATCAATTCCTCCTTATAAGCTGATTCAAAAAATAATTGAACCGCATTTTGAAATTTCAATTGTGGATAGCGTCAATCACCGATTGATATTATCTATAATAAGTTGTACACTTTATTATGTCAAACCTCTTTTCATTTTAATTGATTCCAAATGATCATGATTGACAAAGAAATAAAAAATTTTTAAGATAAATTAATCTCATTTATGAAGAGGTGATATTAATGCAGTATAGTATTGGAGTTGAATATGCACTTCACTGCCTCGTATATTTAATTGATAATCCAGAGGATTCACCCATTGGCATTAAGGAACTTTCCCATTTTCAAGGGATTTCAGAAACATACCTATCAAAGATTTTCAGTAAATTATCTAAGGATGGCATAGTAAGTTCAGTGCCTGGAGTTAAGGGTGGCTATAAACTTGCTAAATCTCCAGATGAAATTTCCTTTTGGAATGTAATTGAAGCAGTTGAAGGTCCTAAGCCTATTTTTCAATGTAAAAACATTAAAGATAATGGTTATTTGTATAGAGATAATATCTGCTCTTCAGGTACCTCTTCTTGCACAATCAATTTAGTTATGCTCTCTGCGGAAGAAACGATGCGTGATTTCTTGCGCGGCAAAACGCTTTCATGGTTAAAGGATGAGCTTGAGCGTGTCTTACCTAAACAAATACGTGAAGAAACTCGGAAATATTTTTCGAAGAGCAGCCTATAAAACAAATCTCTCATGAAATTCCTTAATTAAGAGGAATTTGGAGAGGTTTGTTCTTTTTTCACGAAAAACGTTTCTTCCGATTGTCTATTGATAAATACAATTAACCCCCTACTCCCTCAGTTTAATACGATTTTCTCACGCTAATAAATTTTACCCTTATTAGTTGTCCATCCTTTATATCGTACATCCCAAAGTATTACATTGTTCAAAACTTTTTCAATGAACGCTACCAGAGATGGTGCTGTTACTAATTATCAATACTTATAATACGGTTCGCCGTAATATATCTAAATGAGGTTTTTTGGCTTACCTAATAGAACTGAGTTATTTTTTAATATTATTGTAAAAAGAAGCATTGTATTGTTCATTATCTTTTTTACTCAAGTTATCTAAGATCAATAACGCATCCTTATCTGTTACTTTTTAAAATTTAAAATAAAAGCCGTTTTGTCCCGCACTTTTCAAGTATAATGAACCATATTCAGATAATGCATATAATAATTCTTGGAGAGAATTCTATACATATGACGAAAAAACAAAAAACGAGGTTTAAAAATGAGTAATAGAAGTTTTGAGGACTATCATGTAAGCGAAGAAATAAAAAGAGCACTAGCTGTGTTAAAATACGAAACTCCAACAGAAGTTCAAAGAGAAGTCATACCATTAGCAATGAAAAATCAAGATCTTGTCGTAAAAGCCCAAACAGGAAGTGGAAAGACTGCCTCCTTTGGTATTCCTGTTTCCGATATGATTGAATGGGAAGAAAAAAAACCACAGGCCTTAATTCTTACGCCAACTAGGGAGCTTGCGGTTCAAGTCCGCGAAGACATTACGAATATCGGAAGGTTTAAACGCATTAAAGCAGTGGCCGTCTATGGAAAAGAACCTTTTTCGAAACAAAAGGATGAATTGAAACAAAAAACTCATGTAGTCGTTGGTACCCCTGGACGAGTCATGGACCATATTGAACGAGAAACCTTAGTTTTGGATCAAATAAAGTATCTTATCATAGATGAAGCTGATGAGATGCTTAATAAAGGTTTCATCGATGAAGTGGAAGCGATCATCAAAGAACTGCCTTCAAACCGAGTAACAATGGTTTTTTCTGCAACTCTGCCTAAAGATGTTGAAAATCTTTGCCATAAATATATGAAAGATCCTATTCAGATTGAGATTGAATCGACCAGGGTGACAGCCGATACCATTGAACATTCTTTAATTGAAGTGAGAGAAGAAGAAAAGATCTCACTCCTTAAAGACGTCACGATTGTAGAAAATCCAGACAGCTGCCTTATTTTCTGCCGAACCAAAGAACACGTTGATACTGTGTATAGTGAACTAGATAGATCAGGATATCCTTGTGAGAGACTCCATGGGGGTTTAGAACAAGAAGACCGGTTCTCTGTTATGGAAGGTTTCAAACTGGGGAACTTCCGCTATCTCGTGGCCACTGATGTAGCTGCCAGAGGTATTGATATTGATAATGTGACACTTGTCATCAACTATGACGTTCCTATGGAAAAAGAGAGCTATGTACACCGAACCGGAAGAACAGGCCGTGCTGGAAATAAAGGAAAGGCCATTACGTTTTCGACACCTTTTGAAGGAAAATTCATTAAAGCCATTGAAAGATACATCGGCTTTGAGCTACCTGCTATAGAAGCTCCCAGCCATCTGGAAGTGGCTGGTGGAAAAGCTGCTTTCGAAGAAAAACTTAGCGGCAGGCGAATTGTAAGAAATAATAAAACAGCCCGAATCAACCAAGATATTATGAAACTCCATTTCAGCGGTGGTAAAAAGAAGAAAATTCGTGCTGTAGACTTTGTTGGAACGATTGCAAAAATTCCTGGAGTCACAGCAGAGGATATCGGCATTATAACCCTCCATGATCAAATGTCCTATGTTGATATTCTGAATGGCAAGGGCTCACTAGTTTTACAAGCCATGGCGAATGCGACTATCAAAGGAAAGAAGTTAAAAGTGAGTAAAGCCATTAAATAAAAAAGCACAAGCGCCCGTTTAGCCCCGACAGGCAAATGTTCCAAAGAAAAAAAGGGTGGTCTTTCCCTTTAATTCTCTTTGGGTTATTTGATCCCGAGGGTCCGTTCCAATTGGTACGGACCCTCGGGCGCTTGCGCTTGAGCCGGATTCAGAACCGCCTCCAATTTCCGAACCACAATTTTTTATACTTTTTAAAACCTTAAATCCCCTTCACTTTAAAAATTGAGGGGGATACTTGCTTCCATTAGAATTTAATGTCAACAGAAACCAAAGATTCTAATGACATTACACTATTTATGACAAGCCCTTCACTGGCACCCGGAAAAAATTAAATTATCCAATTATTGCTCAACTTCTTCCTCTTCTTGATCTTCCGCAACGTTCCATTCCTTAAAACAACAAAAGCCCAAAATGGAAAGCCAAATATAATTGGGTGTTTATAAAAAAGTTAAACTCGAAGCGATCTCCTTCAAATGCCCCTGATCTGCCCATAAGATAAAGTAATTGTAAGTTTCACCTTGGATCGTAACAGGAGTTGGATACCTTACAATTAAAGCGGATTGATTCATCATTTCTGCTGGCTGGTCCGCAGAGGGGAAAATATAGCAAGCTTCCTGGTGTTGAACTCGAGCCTTCAAGATGCTTGGCGTGGATCCATAGGGCATTAATGGATGGAAAGCTTCACCTCGGCACACCTCATCCAGGTTTTCACCAGCTGAAATCGCTGATATTTGAAAAAAGCCGTCAGCACCTTCGTATCTTTCCTCGTTCACTTTTCGCCAGTGTGATGGATATTGGAACCGAACCTGGTAGGCAGTGTTCGTATACGTGTTCATTTGGGTACCACCCAATATGGGAGTCGGTGACCATTGGAATGACTGAATGTTAACTCCTTTAATTAGTCGAATGGGTACGGGATGCTGGAGGTCGATAACCCACATTTCGCTGGCAAATTCCTGTTCCGTACACCCGCTAAGATAGACTATTTTCCTTCCGTCTGTTGACCACGTGACAGGCGATGCAAAACAATTGGATATAGCCCAAATTCGATCCTCTTCTCCTCGCCTCCCCACAGTTCGAACCTGTGAAAAATATCCTCTATCTTCAAAGGCGGTAGCGCTATAGGCAATTCTCAAAGAATCAGGAGACCATATCGGATAATAATTTTTTGCAAGGGGCCCGCCTTTTACTTCAAACACATTGCCTATTGAAAGCTCGACGGTGTGAATGATGGAGATACTGACGCCTGGTGTTGTGTAAAGGACAAAGCTTCCATTGGGTGATAGCTGTGCATTATTAAGCCGCCCTCCTGTGTTTCGTGTAATTTGCTGTTTCCCGGATCCGTCTGTTTGAATTCGGAAAAGCTGGCTAATCCCTGATGCATCCGGTGCCTGAAATAGCAGTTCCCTGCCACTCGGAAACCATTGAACATCTGTTGAGTCAGGCTGTTGGATGCTTTGTGCTTGATGAGACAGAACGTTGTACATAATAATACGCCCTTGCTTCGTATAAGCAATTTGGCTGCTGCCAGGCGACCAATCCAATTTGAATTCTGCCTCAGCATCCACCTGGTCGATTTGAGCAATGGAACCTGTTGCAACATCCACAACATTTATAATTCTGTTCTTTCCGACAAACGCAATTCTCCTGCTATTCGGCGACCATTCAGGACTTGAGAAGGATTCACCCAATCCACTGGTGAGCTGCACGTTCCCTCCTGTTCGGGGATTATATAACCAAATGTCATATTGCCCTCCCCGATCAGAGGTATAGGCAATCAGGCCTTGGCCGCCAGGAGGGGCGTATGGAATCCTTAGCTTCATTCCGGGAACTATTTGCGAGGATGGAAGCTGGTTAACATTCCGAATAAGCTCAAAATTTGGCTCCCCGTTCGTAATGACATTAAAACGTACTGCAAGCTGATAAAGTGTATCCCCTGGCTGGACGACATAATAAGGAACACCTGGCGGAACCTTTAATAATTGACCGGGCTGTATGACATAGGGTGGTTGAAGCTGATTCGCCTCTATGATCACTGAAGGCGGAACTTTGTATAATTGTGAAATTCGATACACTGAATCTCCTTGCCTTACACGCACAACGTCAACCCCAGGTGGAACGGACAGCTGCTGCCCTATATAAATCGTATAAGGAGGCTTCAAATTATTTGCCGCAATAAGGGAATCTGCCGGAATCCCCCACCTGCTTGAAATTCCGTAGACCGTATCACCTGAACGCACTGTATAAAAAGTCTGCATGTTCTTCACTTCCCATAAGATAAAATTCCCACGAGCAAAATGGAGGTAATAATTAGGTACACTCTCTCTGCCCATATACTATTCAATAGGAAGTGCGAGGTTCAATGAAAACGGGGAAGAATGAGATAACAAAAAAATTCATTCTTCAAAAGATAGCTCTATTGCAAATCTGTATAGCATCATTTTGATTTAGGAAAAGCCTATTCCGTTACTTCTTAAAATTTCCAAGGGGAGTTTCTGACATCGCCTGTTTTTAACTTTTCTCTTTTTTCGAAGTCCATATAATGGATGATCTCAGAAAGGATCTTACATCCCTCTGCTTTCTCAAACACTGCTCTTGTTTCATCCTAAAAAGTGTGTTGGGCCTGTCCCCCAAGTACGGTAACAATTTAACGAACCGGGGGACAGGCCCCCATGTTTTGTTGCATCTCATAAACTGATTTCTTCACCTACTCTGGCATATTTTTGCTATTAGTCAGCATACTAGGTATAGCTCAACCTATTCATTTACTTTTTCTAGAGCCTTAAACTTTAATTTACTTCAGTGGGGGATTTTCATGTTTTGGAAAAAGGAAAAAAAGCAGACACTTCAAAAAGGACAGCAAAACCTCTCACTGGGACTTTTAAAGGAGATTTTAGCCCATCTGGAAGACGCTGAAATCGTTGAGAGGCAAAAACCAAAAGGTCAATGTTTCACCTTCATTTACATAAGAACTTTGATAAATCAGGAAAGAATGAATGAAGCTTTATTCGAACCAGTGCTCCATTGTACAAATGAGTCAATCCAAGATTGTATTTCAACTTCTAAGGCAGAAGAAATTTTCACTTTGGGGGAAGCAGAAAAACAATTACTGGCTGGGTCCGTTATTATTTTTGATTCGCTTAAGAAACAATGGTGGAGTGTCCTTCTCACGAATAATCTGGGACGTTCAATTGAAACTTCAGACACGGAAACAATATTATACGGGGCGAAAGACAGCTTTAGTGAGCAGCTGGATACGAATATCACCCTTATTCGCAGAAGGCTTCCGGTTACTGAATTAAAGTCGGAAAAGTTACAGGTAGGTACGTTAAGTGAAACGACGGTTGTCCTCATGTATATGGAGGGCGTAACAAATCCCGAGTTTGTATCGATTGCCAAGGAAAAAATTAATAAAATCGATTTCGATCTTTTTTTTGATTCTTCTCAGATTGCTGCTTTTATGGAGGATCATCAGAACAGTATATTTCCACAGTTCCAGCAGACCGACCGGCCGGATGTTTGTGCTTATTCTTTAGGAATTGGCAAGCTGATTATTCTTGTGGATAATACTCCTTTCGTTTTGATTGGCCCAGTAACATTCTTTCATCTGTTCCAATCACCGGAGGACTATATTAACCGCTGGCCTGTCGCCAGTTTCTTACGCTTAATCCGTTATATCAGCTTTATTTTATCGATAACACTTATCCCGCTCTATGTAGCACTGACTACCCATCACTATCAAATGCTGCCCCTGCAAATTCTATTTGTTTTAGTAGAATCCAGAAGTAAATTGCCGTTTACACCATTTTGGGAAGCATTGCTCATGCTGATTATTCTCGAAATTATCAAAGAAGCCAGCTTGCGGATGCCGACTAAATCCAGTCAGACACTTGGCGTAATCGGAGGAATTGTCATTGGACAGGCGGCCGTAGAGGCTGGCTTTGCCAGCAAAGTACTGATTGTGCTGGTAGGTGTATCAGCAATTGCCTCCTTCCTAGTCCCTAATTATCTCGTGACAAAAGCGAACACGATGATTCAATTTGTATTTTTGCTCCTCTCTTCCTTTCTCGGAGTATTTGGAATAGCCCTGGGGATGATCATCATTTTGGCACATCTGAACAGTCTTACATCACTTAGGCAGCCCTATTTTGCCCCTGTGGCTCCTTTATACTGGAAAGATTGGATTGACCTATTTATTCGTGGCCCTTTAACAAAAATGAAAACCAGGCCCGACCATTTGCACCCTTTCCAGAAATGGCGTTACAGCAAAAGGAGATGATCTTATGACTTCTATTTCTATAGAAAATAACACGTCTTCATTTAGTGGCATTTATGTGTTTTTTATCGCGAATCGGCTTCAGCTGCTTTATTTTTTATATGTAATGCCAACTGTTTTAACCCACCCATATATGATATGGGGTATTATTTTGGTGGGCATATTCTCTCAATTAAATTTAATCCTGTTATCAAAATGGTTATCATCAGAGCATGCTTCAAAAGGATATCCAGGTTTTGTACATCTATTCGGACAATGGATGATTCGTGTTTTTGCAGCAGTCGGCATGGTTGTGATTGGAATTAAAGTAACGGTTGTCACATTAGGATACGTTGAAATTATTCATCAATTTGTTTTTCCCTCTATGAGTCCAAATTGGCTGATTGTATTTGTCATGGCAGTTTGCTGCTATACAGCATCACTGGGAATGAGTAATGCCATTCGTTTTTCCGTAATCGCCTTTCTCTGTTCCATATGGATGATCTTGCTTTTTTATACTTTTTTCATGCCGCCCATTGCTTCACTTCCCGACCTATATCCTTTAATTCCTGAAGATTGGTCAAATATTTCCTGGAAGGGCTTGCTGCTCATATGGTCATCTTTGTCCGGTCCGGAATATATCGTTTGTATCGCTCATTTACTGAACCCAAGAGGCAGCTTTCTTAAATATTTTACATTTGCCAATACATTATCAGTGTTAGAATACCTGGTTTTATTTATAGCTTCTCTATTCTTTTTTGGATCCAAGTTCTTAAGCTTAAGCAAATTTCCTATTGTTACGATGGCTAGATACCTTCAATCGCCAATATTTGAAAGAGTTGATATCATTTTGATATGTTTGAATATCTTCAATTTAGTGTTTGGGGTTTCAATCTTTTTGCTATGTTTTTATGGGGCTCTGCGCATTTTAGGGAAAAAGCTGCAAACCAGTCATTCCAAATGGGGAATTCAAATCATCTGCATCATCGCCTCAGTATGGCTAATTGCCGCAAACAAATGGATCTGGAGAGAAGAACATCAAAGCTTATTCCTTAATCTTGAAATATGGTGCAGTTCCCTTACGTACCTTCTGGTCCCCTTATTCCTTCTTATTTTCAGCAGAAAAAAGAGGGGCTTATAGAATATGGCATATTTAAAAAAGTCTTTATGGATGACTATAGTATACTGTGTGATCTTGATCACTGGATGTTCTCCTTATCTGGAAAATAACGAAATTGAAGAAATTGCTCCAGTGATTTTTTGGTCACTGAATGCCACCGAAGAGGGAAAGCTTGAGGCAACCACAGTCGTACCTCCTTTAGTTCAGGAAAAAAAACGCATCCTGACCATGCAGGTAGACCTGCTGAAACAAAGCGGAAAAGGCTTTAACCTAAGGTATTACAGAGAGTTGAAGGTTGGGCAGCTTCGGGTTCTGTTAATTAATGAAGAACTTGCAAAAAAAGGATTGAGGCCAATTATTAATACCATATTTACGGATCCTGACATTTCTCAGCGACTCTATCTCGTTATCGTTCAGGGAGATGTTAAAGATTATATTAAGGAAGAAATAGAAAGCCAGGAAAACCTGGATTACTTCCTTTATCGCATGTTAAAACATTACGAGAGAAAGCGGCAAGGCCAGCTGTCGATTGTAAATCTGCATCAATTCATGCAAAAGCTGTATTCCCCCTTTTCTGATCCAATCCTGCCAGTGTTCAAGGCAGAGAATGGAAATCTCAATTATGAAGGTACAGCTATTTTTCAAAATGACAAGCTAATCTCTGTCGTTACTGATTCAGATGATGAAATCTACCAGCTTATAGGGAATGATTATTATTTAAAATACCTTCCCATACCAAAACTATCTGTCGTATTAGGCCATGTGCGCACAAATGTAGATGTCACCTTCAACCAGGACTTAACAGAAATGAATATAAAAGTAGAGCTGAAAGGCAGAATAGATGAGTATCAGGGTGAAAAGAATCTTAATGATTTGGATGATTTAGCAGAGATCACTAATGAAATTAAATCCTATCTTGAAACCCAAACCAAAGCATTTCTGCAAAAAAACCAGGAGTGGCAAACCGACCCGTTAAACATTGGAGCCAGAACATTAACCCCTTTCTCAAGGCCGATAGAGAAAAAAGAATGGAGGGAAAAATGGAGAAATCTGCAGATCAAGGTTAACTACCAGATGGATTTAGAACCGTTAATTAATATTCAGGAATGAAAAAGACCGCGGCCGGCAAAGTGAATGCTGGCTGCGGTTATTTTCTTTTAATATTTTTCAGCAACAAAATGAACGAATGTTGCTTTCCAAAAATCATTGTTGCGGGACAGCCAGGGTATCAAAGCCAGCTGGCTTGCTGGGAGGTCATAAACGGTTTTAAAGACTCTGATGAAATAGGAAGCTACCCTTTTATTTTAAAAGATACTGACATCCCTTCATCCGCTTATATAATCATCCCCAATAGCATCATCCACCATGAACAGGACAGTATATGGAATGGGCTCATTAAAATAATAACCAGTCTCTCCCCTGTACTGGGTAACATCAATAATCTCAGGCATTTCTAAAGATCTTAAGCGGACTCTAAGCCTTTCAATGGATTTGATAAAGGTGTTCTTCTTTACCTCCCCATTACTTCCAGTCCTTCCAAAATAATCACGCATGGTGGTTCGCGTGCATGGATTCTCCTTGCTGGAGGATAGCAGGAAGTGTCTGATCATGTTTGCCTGGGTTGGGGTGATGATGGCTTCTTCTCCATTAAATAATAGAATATTTTGGCGGTCATTAAAGTACAGAACTAGTTCATTGATTTCGGAGTTTTTATTGAGCTCTTCGCAAGTTTCCTTTGAACATGTTTCCGTTTTATTTTTAGAAATTTGGGTTTCGTATTGTTTGATGAGTGAATGAATCGATTCAGTATTATTTGGAGGAAGGATCGTTTAAATAGTGTGGGGGGCCTGTTCCCCAAGTACGGTAACAATTTAACGAACCGGGGGCCAGGCCCCCATGCTCCGCAGGTGGAACGGACAGCTGTTGACCTATATAAATCGTGTAAGGAGGCTTCAAATGATTTGCAGCAATAAGGGAATCGGCCGGAATTCCCCACCTGCTGGAGATCCCGTACAACGTATCACCTGAACGCACTGTATAAAAATTCTGCATGATCTTCACTTCCCAAAAGATAAAATTCCCACGAGTAAAGTTAGGTACACTCTCTCTGCCCATATACTATTCAGGATGAAGTCTGAGGTTCAACGAAAACGGGCAAGAATTAGATTTAAAAACTCATTCCTCTAACGATAGCTCTATGACAATCCTGTATAGCTCCTGTTAATATCCCGGCAATACGACAAACCTTTCCTTGTTGAGGATATATAAGATTTTGTTCTGATTAAATCAAATACATTTGTTGTTTAAATTGTCTAAATATTTTTATAAATTAACTTAAATACGATATAATAGAATGGCAGAAAAAGTATTTATATAGGAGGTGACACAATGACCCAACTTTCTTCCAAAACACTAGAATTCAACCTAGCACAGGAGGCAGTAGACCACTTTTTCGAAAAGGGCTGGACTGATGGTCTACCGATTATCCCCCCTACCCCTGAGAGAGTCCAAGCAATGCTTGATTATGTGAAAGCTCAGCCATCAGACATTGTAGGAACGATCCCTGAGAGAAACCGGTTCATTACCGCTGAAAAAATGGCCATTAATGCCGTAATGGCGGGCTGCATTCCTGCCTATATGCCTGTTGTCATGGCAGCAATGGAAGCGGTGCTGGATCCGCAGTTTGGAGTCCACGGTCCTACAGCAAGTACAGGGGGCGCTTCGATCCTTTTGATTGTGAACGGTCCGATTATTCATCAAATTGGGCTCAATACCGGGAAAAATCTCATGGGAGGCGCCCATCGCGCCAACGCAACGATTGGGCGGGCGATTGGCCTGATCATGAAGAATGCAGGCGGCTCCTCTCAATTCGACCAAACGACAATCGGGCATCCAGGAAAAATCAGCTTTTGCATGGGGGAAGCGGATGTTCCTGAATGGGATCCCCTTCATGTAGAGAGGGGCTTTAATCGAAGTGATAGCACAGTGACTGCTTTTGCTTCCGAAGGGCCTCACCAGATTAATAACCATGTCGCACATACGCCGGAAGGGATTCTTATGTCTATTGCGGACATGATGACAAATCTGGCAACCTTCCATATGCAAAGAAGCACGCAATGTGCGCTTGTGCTTTGCCCGGAACATGTAGCCACTTTATTGGAAAATGGATGGGATAAAGCCAAAGTAAAGGATTTTCTTTTCGAACATGCCAGAAGAAAAAAATCGGAGTTTTATCCATTTGGTTTGAGACTGGAACCAGTGGCTGATGGAGAAGACGAATGGGTACCAGCCTTCCCTTCCCCGGATGATCTCCTGCTGGTAACCGGAGGCGGTCCTGCCGGAAGATTCTCTTCTTTCATCCCAGGATGGGGAAGTGTCAGTCAATCCATTGCGGTTACGAAGCCGGTTCGTTTGTCAGGCTTTACATGAAGTGATTGCTAATACGGGTCAGTTTGACTCGCAGCGGATAGAAAATTGCGAAAGGAGGAAAAGAATTGATTCTGACAGATAAGGTTATTGTACTTGATCCCACCGAAGGTCCTGTGGAAACAGAAAACCATTTGGCTCCCAGGCTATCCGATGTAAGCGGAAAAAGAGTTGCCTTTATCAACAACGGAAAAAGAAATTCGGATGTATTCCTATTAGCATTGGCTGAAGAGTTTCGGGAAAACCATCATGCGGAGGTCGTCTGGTTCGATAAGAAGAACCCTTCCCTGCCGTTTCCGGACGCTATGCTCGATCAATTGAAGTCATGCCATGCCGTTGTAGCTGGTGTCGGCGACTGAGGGTCATGCAGCTCAAGCAGTGTGCTTGATGGAATCTATTCAGAAAAACTCGGCATCCCTTCTGCAGCGATCTGTACCGATAAGTTTATGGTACAGGGAACAACTGCTGCCCAGGTACAGGGATTCAAGGACTATAGTATCGTAGAAGTGTTTCACCCAATCGCTACGGCCCTTCCCGCTGCATTGAAGACAGAAGCGCAAAGAATCACCGGTGAAGTTCTGGCTGTTCTGACGAAAGAATGAGTACAGACAAAAAGCCTTTCATCGCTTGATGGAAGGTTTTTTATCTCTCTTTATCCATTGCCAAAAAGGCCATTCACATTTCAGAGTTTCATAACATCTAAAAACAAAAGGACAAAACATATTAGTCATATATACTATGTTTTGTCCTTTATTTATTTGAGATTTCTTAAATTAAGCCCACTGGTTATAAAAAATGGTTTATGGATTGTTTTTGTTTCTGAATATATAGTGACTCCACTGCCGATCCCATGCGGTAAAGTAACTTTTCCGAGAACGGCGCTCCAAAAAATTGTATTCCTACTGGAATTTTTCCTACTGGCAATCCTGGGACAGATAAAGCTGGGAATCCAGTTGTATTCATCGGTCCAGTTAGTCTATTATATAATTTTGGATGCTCCTTATTTCCTTGAACATCAATTTCTCTATTATCAATCAGATCAGGTAAAGCTGGAAGAGTTGGTGTCATAAAAATATCAACATCGTTAAATAGTTTTGTAAATGTACTTATTGCAAGATTTTTAATCTTTAATGCTTGTAAATAATCACTGGCAGACACGCCCATGCCAAGTGCTATTCTTGATCGAAGTTCTTCTTCAATCCTTTCAGGCTGCTGCCGGAAATCTTTTTCAAGTACAGAAAATGCTTCAGCTGTTAAGATTACCTGCTGGGCGGTGAGTAATTCTTCCATATGTGGTATTTCAATATACTCTACTGTAACTCCGCAATTCTCTATATCCTGAACAGTTTGCTTAAATGATAAATAAACTTCATCTTGAATAATGTCAAAATAAAAGTTTTTTGGGATTCCAATCGTCAATCCCTTTAAT
Source organism: Bacillus sp. ISL-47 (assembly GCF_018613175.1). Taxonomy (NCBI): domain Bacteria; kingdom Bacillati; phylum Bacillota; class Bacilli; order Caryophanales; family Bacillaceae; genus Bacillus; species Bacillus sp. ISL-47. The sequence continues at coordinate 121,104 of NZ_JAGGQS010000002.1, forward strand.
GACTTTCCTATATCTTTTGTGTAATCTTCATCTTTTGTTTTTATGGAATATGGATCCTGTGAATCATGACCCACAATAGCATTTAGCATTAATGCATTATCTTTTACAGTTCTGGTCATTGGACCTAAATGATCCAGAGTCCAGCACAAAGGGAAAGCCCCGCGTTTACTCACGATCCCAAAGGTTGGTTTCATACCAACTATTCCACAACAGGAAGCAGGAATCCGAATAGACCCGCCTGTATCAGAACCAATAGAACCATAAATAAAATTCGCTGCTACAGCAGCACCCGAGCCCGCACTTGATCCGCCTGTAACCCTGGTTGGATCATGCGGATTTTTTACTGGGCCAAAAAAAGAACGATCTCCTGTTGTCCCATAAGCAAACTGATGCATATTTAATTTTCCAAGATTAATTGCCCCGCTATTTCTAAGTTTATTTACTATTTCCGCATCTTCATTTGGGATATAATCTTTATAAATTTCTGAACCAACGGTTGTGGGTACACCTTTCACATTTATCAAGTCTTTAAGACCAATCGGAATGCCATGAAGCGGTCCTTTATATATACCTTTTTGTATACTGCTTTCTGCTACCTGTGCTTCCTCAATCGCTTTATCTTCTGTTAATGTAATGAAAGAGTTGATTTCCACATCCCTATTTTTGACTTCATCAATCGCAGCTTTAACAACATCTACAGGTGATACAGATCTATTTTTAATCTGTTTTGACACTTCCGATAGACTCATTTTTAAGATTTCAGAAGTCATATTAATCCCCTTTCTGGATATGGCTAAAAATAGGCTGATAATTTTCAATGCCTGAGATCGTATAGATTTCTCTAACTCTTTTATTTAAGGCTTCTTGCTGTTGTCTTAAAACATTTAAATCGATTAATTGGTTTAACTTTTTTTCATTATAACCATATTTAGCTAAGTATTGGTTTGTGGTCATTAGTCTTCTCCTTTTATAAAGCTCCCTGTTTGTAGTACTTCTTTGCATGTTCCTCGGATATCAAGCCGTTTTTCAAATCATGCCAAACTGTTCTTTCTCCCAATTCATTGCTCCGTTGTTAATAAAGCTGTTTTGCCACCTTTTCGCTCTTCTATTTTCTTTTTTGTTTTTACATTAGGCTCTTTTTGAATAGATTGTGTTTTTGGACCATTAAGCTTGCCCGTTGCCTTCCTCTCCAGTCACTTGCTTTCCGCGGGGAGGAACGGGAGCCTCCTCGGCGTTTCACGCCTGCGGGGTCTCCCGCTCCCTCTCTTCCCGCAGGAGTCAAGTGCCTCCCGCTCCAATCAACTCAGTAATTAAAACTAGTTAGTAAGCAACAAACTTTGCGAAAACAGCCTTACATTAACGTTACTTTACTCTAATGGGGGCATTAACTCGACCAGATTATAGAAAGAGCTTATTTTTCGGTTTAAAATGGGATCCGCAATCTCATATTCAAACTTTTCACCAAATAATAAATTCCTTTCAATAGTGGCAACCGTTCCTGTTAAGACAACAACTCCCGACTCCAGTACGTTTAATTCTACTAATCTTTTTTTCCAAAACTCCAAAGGCAAGATATCTGCAAATGTTCCAGACTGATAATGCTTGCGTTCACCATTGTCTGTAATCCATGAATTTATTTGTATTTGATCCCAGTGCTCCATTACATCTTCAACCTTCCAAACTTCATTAGCCATGAAATTTGGGTAAGCTTGCTTGGAATGAGGGATGGCATAGGATTCTAAATAACGGTCAGTATGATCACTGCTAACTCCTACATACCAATTATTGTCTTGATAAAGTAGAACAAACTCAACCTCCCCATTTGTTTTACCATGTTGAACCTGAACAAGCTTTTCTGTCGTGATCAGATGATTACTAAGCGGAAAAACGGTTGGCACAACACCAGGTACTGGTAAATTTAATTCTTTTACCTCATCTATATGGGCTTGAATCTGACTGCTATCACGTCCTCCATATCCAAAATTGATTAGAGTAAGAACCTCAAAAGATAGCTCCTCTGTTTTTTCTAATCCCATTATCTTTAACGATAAAATATTTTTCATTTTTATTCCCCTCTCAATTTTTTTGTTTTATTGGATAGTATTTGTAAACAATTAGTGAGTTTTCCTTTTCCTTCTTTTTCAAATACATAATAAATGAATGTACCAGCCACAATGGCCCAAAAGGAAGAGTGGATTTGCAAATAAAAAGTGTTCGTCATGGATAGAGAAAGAGTAAAAATCACTGAAAAGAAAGAGCTGCTTTTTGAAAAACTAATATCCATGGCAATTGCTAAAACAGGTAACATAGCGATCCCAGTAAGCAAAAAGATATACTCGATATGAATAACAGTTACAATAGATATTAAAAATGGGCTTAATAAGGCAAAGAGCACCATTAATATAGAGACAATGATCGAAGCACGATATCTTTGATGTTTTTCACCTGCTTCGTCAGAAGAGCACAAAGTTGTCAATGCTCCAGCAGTATTAGCTCCATGACTGCCGAGAAAGGAAGCAAGAACAATAGCAATCCCAGAAAATGTTACCATTTGATTCGCTGGTGTATGATAGCCTTGAAAGTGGATCGATTCCATTCCTTGAAAGAGTTCGGTAAATAGAATTAAACAAATCATAGGTAACAATAAGGGAAGTATGGCTTCCAGGTTAAACTCTGGTTTAATTATTTTAGGTAAAAAATGTATATGATCAAATTTAGGCCTTGGAAAACCATAAAAAAGGATATAAGCAATAGTACTTGGAATAATCGCACCTAACATAGCCGGAATATTCCTAAAATAAGATTTGGTTATTAAAAACCCACTCACTGTAAATAGAGCCAGTAGAAAATTAAATGAAAAACCTCTATATATTTGAAACATGTACTGGAATATTAGCCCTGCTGTCATGGCCATTACAACTTCATATGGAATAAGTTTTAGAATATATTTAAATATTTTGGTGAAACCAATTAATATAACCAAAAGTCCTGAAAGCAAATATAATGCAGCTGCCTCGTTTATAGATAACCCGTTCAATGCTGTCCCTAAAAATACTGCCGCTGGAACAGATGGAGACCCGCAAATAGGTAATTTAAAATAGATAGAAAAAATAAGCCCCAATACACCTGCCATCAAATATGAGCCAAAAATCCATGAAGAAATTTCAAATGTGTTAAGGTTATTTTGAATGGCGGATTGGGATATTATTAATACGGGTACTGAACAAGCCAGAGTAGACGCAGTTAACCCTGTCGACCACGAACTTCTCCACTCGCTGTACATTTTACGTAAATAGCTCCACTCCAAATAATACGAGCGACGGTATATAAGTTACTAAGCCAAGAACTAGAATTAAGACACAGATAAAGATCCATAAATCCTTTGATAATACCATTTCCTTAATTGAAATCTTACCAATGCTGCAGGCTACAAAAAGACAAACTCCCAGAGGAGGTGTCACCATACCAATACTCAGGTTCATTGTCATTAATACGCCAAAATGAACCGGATCCAGACCAAATGATTGCACGACTGGCATGAAAATTGGTGTGAAAACGACAATTGCACTAGTAGTATCAATAAAAGTGCCTGCAATTAATAGAATTATGTTAATAACCAATAAGAAAATACCTGGTGAATCTGCAAATGAAAGAATGAAATCAGATACTTTTTGAGGAACCTGGTTGATCGTAAGTAATCGTGTAAACAGCCCAGCCGCAGAAACGATAATTAGTATTTGTCCAGTTAAAATCGCCGAACTTTTAAATGTTTCATACAAATCCTTAATTTTTAATTCCCTATAAATAAACATACTGATTATCCAAGCGTAAAATACAGCAATTACCGCTGACTCTGTAGCAGTGAAGCTGCCGCTAATAATACCACCTATAATAATAAGCGGTGTCAATAGGGCTAAGACGGCATCTTTACCAGTTATAAGAACAACTTTTAGTTCTGCTCTCTTATCTCTGCCCTTATAACGCCTTGCTTTGCCTATTATAAAACTTGCAATGATAAGCCCAATCCCCATTAATATTCCTGGTATAATTCCACCAATAAATAACTCCGCGATCGATACATTTGCTGATGTTCCATAAATTAATAAAGGAATACTTGGTGGAATAATAGGGCCAATTGTACCTGCACAAGCTAGCAATGGGGCCACAAACTTAACATCGTAGCCTTCTTTTTTCATGATGGGAATCATTATTCCGCCAACAGCAGCGGTTGCTGCAATAGCAGAACCTGTAATCGCAGCAAATAATATACATGCAAGAACACTAACAATAGCAAGACCGCTAGGAAAATGACCAACTAATGAGTTGGCAAAATCAATTAATCTTCTAGTCATCCCCCCTTTAGCCATTAATTCACCAGCCAGAATGAATAGAGGGATAGCAATTAAGGGAAATGAGTCTATACCTGTAAACATCCCCTGCGCAATCTGGGTAATGGGACTGCCGTCTAATAAGATACTAATTGAAGAAATTCCCCCAAGTGCAAATGCGATTGGGATTCCCAAAAGCAAAAAAATTAATAAAATGAAAATAAACCAACCTGGCAAAGTATACACCTCACTTTTTGAATTTCACCATGTTTTACTCAGTTTTTAAAAAAAGCTGCTTCAGCTCTTTGACTAATAGTAAGATTGTTGAGAGGATCACTAATAAGCTTGAAAAAGGGATAACTGCATAAACATAAAACATGGTTATTCTAAGATAAGGCATGAACTGGCTCCCTGAATTCAGCATGAATTGATAACCTGATATGCATAAAACGATCGCAAAAAATAATATAAATAAAAGGATGGCAATCTCTAAATACTTGGTGACTTTTTTTGGCAGTACACTGAGCAGGATATCAATAGAGATATGTTCTTTTTTACTCATTAAGAGAGGCATGGAAATAAAAATGATATAGAAAAAAGAAATTCTTATCACATCGGTCGACCAAGGCAGCGGTAAATCAAATACAAACCTAGAGAAAACTTGTAAGAAAGTTGAAATTGTTAATACAATTATAGAGATACTAAGCAGGAAGGATAATATCTTTTGTATGGTGTTATCAACCCATTGCATGATTTGCCCCCTTATTAGGATTGTAAGAAGATATCCTGACACCTTTCAAATCGTTCAGTGTCGGATATCTTCACTATTTTCTTACTTACTTGGTGTTAACTACTTTATCTATTAAATCCTTTGGTACAATGTCTGAAATCTCCCCTGGTATTTCTTTCGTTGCTTCTCTAAATTTTTCTAAATCCGGCTTTGAAATGACCATTCCTTTCTCTTTAAGTTCTGAGACAAGCTGTTCTTCCTGTTCAACAATCCAATTTCGAATATATGGTGTTGTTTCATCAACTGCCTTCTGAACTAACTTTTTTTGCTCATCTGTCAAGCTGGCCCATTTTTTCTGACTGATAAGAACAAACGCCGGAGTATAAGTGTGTCCATCAAGTGATAAATATTTTTGTACTTCATAAAATTTTTGCGCAGCAATTGTAGGCAATGGGTTTTCTTGCCCATCAACTACCCCTTGGCTTAATGCAGAATATAATTCATTAAAAGCAATAGGTGTTGGAGTTGCCTTTAATGCGTTAATCAGGGAAAACCAAACTCTTGACTCCTGAACACGCATTTTTAGTCCTTCTAAATCTTCTGGACTTTCTACAGGTCCTACATTATTTGTAAAATGTCTAACCCCTAATTCCCAGTAGCCCAGATTCTCCCATCCCTCTTCATTTGCTCTTTTTGTTAACAATTGACCTACTTCTCCCTCTAAAACTTTATATGCATGCTCCCTGTCACGAATAATGTACGGAACTGTAAAAACTTGAGTCTCTGGAATCCATGCAGGCATAGCTCCATCAACTGTTACTACTGTCATATCTAAACTGCCCATACGAACTGATTCGGCCGTCTCCCTTTCTCCGCCAAGCTGTGAATTAGGAAAAATCTTAACATCAAAAGCTCCTCCACCGGCATCATCCAAAACCTCTTTAAATTTATTAGCAGCTACCGTAAATGGATGATCTTCAGCACCTGGCAGACCAATTGATAATTCTACGGCTTTATCACTGTTAGATGAGCCATCGTCTTCCCCTTTAGGTGTTTGATTAGAAGTATTATTAGACCCACAAGCAGACACAAGTAACATCAGCACCGAAAGCAAAATTAATGAAAAAAACCTTTTTTTCATAAATTAAAATACCCCCTAAATTATTAAACTGCATTAAACTAATAATATTCTTTTATGAGTGTTTTCAATGTGCCTATTAACCTTGTTAATAACTTCTTTTAAATCTTCTTTCCTCAAAGCCTCTAATATTTCATCATGTTCTTTGTTTGATTCAAAGTTAACGTTTTTAGATGATGACAGGATTTTCGTCCCGATTAATAGGATTTGGTCACGAATATTTTCCATATTGGCTAAAATCAAACTATTTCCAGTTAGTTCAATTACTTTTTTATGAAACAGGTGATCTATTTTCATAATTGTCAGAGCATCAAGACTTGTATTCTTCAATGAGGTTTGTATTTCAGTTAACTGGGTATAAGCCTCCTTCACTTTATTTTGCGCAAATAGTTGTTCGTACACATGTTTTTCCAGCACATACCTAAATTCAAATAAATCCTGTATTTCCTTTGCTGTCATTTGTTTTATTACTACACCCTTATTTGGATGGCTTTTCAATAGATTTTCAATCGTTAACTTGTGCAATGCCTGCCTAATTGGTGTTCTGCTCATCTCCAATTCGTCAACTAGCTGATGCTCAGTTAATGTTTGTCCTGGTTCATAAGAACCAGTTAAAATTTTTTCCTTAATTGCTTCATAAGCTCTTTGAGCATTGGACATATTCTATCACCTGTTATTTTATTTCATAGCAATCTTTATTTATTGAGTATTGTTTATATTGCAAATATTCAAGATGAAAGACTGGCTGTCATTTAAATATATGAGTGGTAGACATTAAATATACAAATTGTATACAATTTGTTTTAAAAAATAGATAACTTTTTTCTAAATTATTGTTCACCCTGCATTTCAATATTTAGGGATACGGGAATTGACCTAGGTGAGGTATTTAATAACCATATTATTGCATCTGCAACGTCTGCTGGCTGAAGCATTTTTGCCTTCTGGCTGGAACTCATTGGAGCCCTTTCCGTCATATTATCGCGAAATTCGGTATCAACTTGAGAAGGGGATAATAATGTGACTTTTACATTGTGCTGTTTTGCTTCTGCATACAAGCATTTTGTAAATGCATCTACTGCTGCCTTCGAGGAGATATACGCAGCCAGGTTTTGAACACTGCGAGTAGTCATTACGGAAGAAATGTTAATGATATGGCCTTGCTTTTTCTTATACATATGCGGCAACAAAAGCTTACACATCAGAAATGTTGATCTGCAGTTTACATTCATTACCTGGTCCCATATTTCTATAGAGGTATCATCTATTTTTGACCAGTGGCCCATACCAGCATTATTAATTAGAACATCTACATCTCCCACTTGGTGTAAAATTGTATTTATATTATTTTGAATTGAGATTTCATCCTGTAAGTCAAATACAAAATATTGCGCCTTTCCTCCTTTCATCTGTATGTCTTGACATACTGCTTCTAATTTTTCAGTATTTCTCCCAGTTAAAATTACATTGGCACCTTGACTTGAGCATGCCAGGGCTATAGCTTTCCCAATTCCACGGCTCGCTCCAGTTATCAATATGCATTTATCTTTTAAAGTATTACTTTCCATTTTCTCTTGCCTCCTGCTCCTGATATTATTTCTGGCAAATAGTTTCATCTTTATAAATTGCTAGTTTTGATAATAAATTTATATGGGGATTCCCATATAATAGGCTAAAAACCCATGAGTAAAAGTTTAATTCAGGCAAAATTATAGATACTATATTTAGTTAATTTATATTCATAAAAAATAATCTCATGCTAAGACGGTGTAAATACTTCTATTTTTCACACTCAAATCACTTTTTTGCTTAAAGGTAGAGTTCCACCAGGTGAATATCATGATTTTACATACCTAGGCAAGAGCATAAGAACATTTTTAGGGCTACAATAACTTGAGAGGCTAATAATCTGAAGGAGTAAAATGGGATATTCTAGCTTACATGACACTCAGTTTCCGAAGCCGGCTACAACGACATGCAATCTGTTTCCGTCAATTTCTTCGTACAAGGAATAACTGCCACCCAGGTACAGGGATTCAAGAATTACCATATCGTTGAAGTATTTCACCCGATCGCTACCGCCCTTCCCGCTGCATTAGAGCAGGAAGCGCAAAGAATCACCGATGAAGTTCTGTCTGTTCTGACGAAAGAGTGATTACATACAAAAAGCCTTTCATCGCTGGATGAATAGGCTTTTTGTCTTTATATCCAACTTATGTGAACCTCAAGAACGCTGTAACTTCCAGCTACTATGCCTTCTCCTTTATAATAAAAATCTATGAGTTAATTGTCTCCTGAAAAGCCTATCTCGTTAGAAATAAAAAGCTTAAGGCTTCCAAACGTTGATTCATTTTCATCCTCGTTCAAAACATTTAATTTCACTTCAAAATCAACAGCATCTTTTGGTATTTTAACTATTTTTGAGTTCTTGCCATCGAGGTCATCGAAAATGAGTCCGCTAACTATATCATCATCTTCATATAAACGCATGCCTATTTCGAGTGTTATAGAGGAATCAAAATTCCATGTCCAGTCGTAATCAATAAAGATTTGGACTTCATCCGTCGTAAAAATGCCAATAGCATAAGCTTCATGCGTTTTCAAAGGTCCAAGCTTTTCTACAAAGGGCTTAATGATATGGGTTTCTGTATCAGCTGCATGAGCATCAAATATAGATGAATCATCGTCCCTGATAAATAAACTGCCCCGCACATGAATGTTCCTGAACATATCTGAAGGCGGCGACCACTCTTTTAAAAGCGGACTGTCATTCACAATTACACATTGTCTCTCCTTTATATTAATACCTTTTATTGCTTTATTCATTAAATTACATGGATCCGTGTTGTGGATCTTATCAGCTGGATCCGGATTAATGGGATCATCATACTTTCCATTTTCACGAACCAATAGAGCATGTCCAAGTTCATGAGCTAAATGATCGGAAGTGGCGCCATTTGTTAATAATACTGAGAATCGCTTCTGGTTATCGACTTCTTGGAAGTAAAAACAAGAGGTTGATACGCCATCTTCGAAAGTATCTCCCCCGATATAATAGACAGCAATTTCATCTTCCGTGCATTCTTTCCGAACAGCCAATAATTGTTTAAGCTTAGCATTTGCTGCCGTATCCGGAGCATTCGATAGAGTGCCGCAAAATGTGATTTCTTTGTTTTGAAAAGAAACGTTCAGATCTGGTAACTGTATAGGTGTAAACCTGTTTTTGATCCTGTATTCAACCCCGCATTGAGTCCAAATGGCTGAAGCTTTACGTACGTCTTCCAGAATGTCTTTATCACTCTTGCTGACACCGCGAGTTATATAGATACAAAGTTTTACACACTTGTTACTCAATTTTCTAACCTCCTTATGGGTTCGGGTCTATATCGTTAGAAATAAATAACTCTAAATACCCAATATCATCAACTTCATCTTCTTCTACATTAATAACATTCGATTCAACCGCAAAATTTTGAGCATCCTTAGGAATGATATCCGTTGATAATTGAAGCCCATCAAGATCATCGGTCGTCTTGCCATTGACCCCTTCATATAGGAATAAGAAAGAATTAAGAGTGATGGAGGAATTCATACTCCAGCAAAACTCTAGTATCACCTTGACCCGAACTTCATCGACAACATGTGTGAACTCCCAAGTATTCACTATATTGAAGGGATTCACCTTCAACTCTTTATGGGGTAAGACAAAGGTTTTAGAGTCATCATCATCAGGCCAATCATAGTCGTTAATAAACAAAGTACCATCGATTTTAATTAATCGAAACAGGTCAGCAGGTGGCATCGGTTCCTTTAATAGGGTGCTTTTATTCGCAAGTACACATTGTGGTTGAGTGATTTTAATCCCGCCTACCGGAACGTGCATCAAGTAACATTGATCAGTATTGTGAATTTTATCTGCTGGATCCCTTTTCGGATCAGGATCATCATAGTTGCCATTAGGACGAACAAATAATGCGTGTCCAAGCTCATGGGCAAGATAATCTGTATTTATCGCACCGGTTGTTAATACAATAGAGAACAGCTTTTTTCCAGCGACTTGTTGAGGGTAGAAACAGGAGGTTGTGGTTCCATCTGAAAACGTTTTTCCGCTCACATAATAGACAGCAACATCCGTTTCATCACATTCCGGACGAAATGCTAACATTTTTTCAAGCCTTATATTCACTGCCGTATTTGGAGCATTTGTTAAGTCTCCACAATGGGTTATTTCTTTATCAGCAAATGAAAAATTTGCCAAATCCGGCAAGTCAATTGATGTAAACTTCTTCTTAACCTTGAATTCGATTCCGCATTGATTCCAAATTAACGATGCCCTTTTTACATCATTTTCAATGTCAATACTTTCGACCCCATCTCTGGGCGTAAAATATATACATAAATTTACAATCTTATTTGCCAATACTTCACACCTCCGTAGGATCATGGATTGGTTTAGGATATGAGCTATATATCCACGTTTCATTTAATAAGGGTTAAGGTTTCCAAAATTGGACAATTGAATTCATTTTTCCATATAAAGGCTCAGGTAAATTTAAAAGTAATGTATGCAATTCACACTTCAATTCCTATGACATATGTAAAAGAAACTTTAATCAAATTTGCTGAAGTCTTATTCCCTTATAACTCAAAAACCTTTTTAATTTCCTGTACTCTCGCCCCGGATCAAGGTGATACTCATAACTTGAATGAAAACGGAAGTGTTTCACCCGATCGCTACGGCCCTTCCCGCTGCATTTAAGCAGGAAGCGCAAAGTATTACCGGTGAAGTTCTGTCTGTTCTGACGAAAGAATGAGTACAGACAAAAAGCCTTTCATCGCTTGATGGAAGGCTTTTGTCTTTATATCCAACTATTTTAAACCGCTAAACTAGGAGATAGAACTTCTGGCTTGTGTGCTCTCTCCTTTATCTGCTAATTATTTTGAGTATTAAGCCTGGCACCTTGGCAGCACCAATTAAGTCCTTTCTCTTATCATCCAGCATTGGGAAGGAACTTCGAATTAAACTTGTCTCTCTATTATCCTTTCACAGAGTAATTAACTGTGTTGGGCCTGTCCCCTATCTATTTTGTACCAGGGCATTTCTGCAAGAACTTAATAGGGAGAAATTAGAATCAGGTTATTCAATAAACCAGCTTCCATAAGGGACAAATGTGGCTGCATCAGCAATTCGCAGTCCATGTGCAGGAAGATCTGTAAGCGTTCTTCCTGTGCCGGCAACTACGCTAATCTCCAGTTTACCACCTGCTGGTCTTCCTTCAATTGCTTCATAGTCACCCTTGGGGAAGTCACTTTAATAAAAGGAAACGAATTAACGGGTATTGCTACATTATATACTCTGCACTTGTTACCAGGAATCGTTTCTTTAGGAAAAGAAGCTAACGTTCTTTCGTTGATATTACTAGCGGAGGGAAGCATGATTGTGGTGGTTAAATCAGGTCTGCATTCTTCGACGACAACGCTCGCTTGAAATGCTTGGTTGGAGTGATTTTTAATAGTAACAACAAGTCTGTCATTCACAAGGTTCCCTTGATTTAAAGCAGGGATATGAATCGGACCAGAGCTCACAGTTAGTCCTTTCCGATTTTCGCAGCTAAGCATTTTACATTCCTTCTTTCCATTTAAATAAATGATTAAAAACTTCATTAGCTATTGGTTTGTCATTTCTCCAGTAATTTTGACTGTTTATTTTGTGCTGCTAATTTATGTCCGTCCTTTTCTTGATCAATGGCTGCTAAGGAGCCATAATACCTAAATTAAGAGAATAATTTAATTACAACTCCACAAATGATCGTTATCTCTTTTCTGTTACTCTTATTATATTTAATGCAAATATCTATGATTTGTATAAGTCATCTTCCTAGCTGAAAGCAACTTTTTATATTAAACTTTATTTTGCTCGTACCACTTTACTCCATTTTGCATATCTCTAGTGCCGCCAAATGCCCTTGAGCACACAAAAAAGCTGCCTCATAGACAGCTCGATCTTTAATTCTTGCAATCGGATGTTTAAATAAGGTAAGAATTATTTAGACTCTGGCATAATCCAAATGATTTCACTAATACGAACAAAGAATGTAGAATCATGTTGTTGAACCACTACATGGTCAGGTTTTGCATCAGCAATCGTTCCGTCTACTGGACCGCGTGATGTATCAATAACCACTCTCTTTCCAATCAGGCTATGAAGTGCTGCATACACAAAAGGCTCCACTACTACAACTTGCATCAGTCCATTGGGTGAACCCTGTTGATTCATTCCATTACGATACATGTTATTCCTCTCCCTCCAACTTGCTCTATTTTCCCTTGCTCATATTATGTACGCCTAACTTGGTTCGTTCCCACCTGCCATAATATATGGGTGGTTTCAAGGAGCAATCGAATCTGGAATTCGTCCCGCCCCTGAGTGAATAACTTAAAGCGATAATTTGCCAGTTTCCCGTTCAATCGTGATAAAATACTTGATAGATATAATCGAGTAAAGGGCTGAGTAACAATAAATCTATCAGAAAAAGTGAAAAAGCTGCCCTTATCACCGGGCGTTTATCTTATGAAAGATTCCTCTGACCAAATTATTTATGTAGGCAAGGCGAAAAACTTAAAGAATCGGGTTCAAACCTATTTCAGGCATTCGAGTACTCATTCGCCCAAGGTAAAAAAACTGATCCATCACTTAAAGGACTTTGAATATATCCAGACAGATACCGAATTTGAAGCATTCATGCTGGAATGTCAGCTCATTAAGGAATGGCATCCGATGTATAATCGGATGATGAAAAGCCCGCAGTCCTTTGTCTATATAGGAATTGCGGTCAACACTGATTATCGCCAAATCGAAATAACTTATAACCCTGCTGCGCGTGACGGCAAACTATATTTTGGACCCTTTACAAGCAAAAATACTGCGGCAAAAGCCATCCAGGGGATAAAGGACTGCTTTAAACTAAATTGCAGCAATCCTTACCATTCGAACACAGCTTGCTTAAATGTCTCGTTAGGATTGTGTAATGGTCTATGTATGGGAGGTGCTGCGATCCAGCAGTACAATGAAGTCCTGGACAAGTTAATTGCATTTCTTAATGGCCAAGACATGAGGCTAGTCGAGGAAATGGAGCACATGATGATCACCGCAGCTGAGAAATGTGATTTTGAAACTGCCTCAAAATATAGGGATTCGATACAGGCAGTAAACGCCTTGTTAAAAAAAGAAAAAATGATCGAGTTCACAGAAAAAAACCATCTAATCGCCATCATCGAAAAAATAAATGATAGCTTCATTAAATTTTTCCTTATTAAAAGGACAAAGGTCCTTTTTAGCCAAAAGTATTCAATAGAAAACAATCTTGAACAGCTGAGTGAAAACATAAAAACAACGATCTTACCCTATTTAAAAAACCATGATCCTACACCGATCGATGTAAGCAGGCATGAAATTGATCAAGCCCAGATCATTTATAGTTACCTAAATAGCAAAAATTGCTCTTATGTAATCATTCAGGAAGAATGGCTGGAACCAAAAAATCATTCCAATATTGACTTTGCTCTTAACCAATTACTTAGTGATGCCCAACTTAAGCAGCCGGGGTCAGAAACCTTTATTTGAACCCATGAATGAAATAAACCATCTATATTTTGGGTATATAGATGGTTTATTATATCCTAAGGAATTCAGTACCTAATGGGGGACTGACCCCCATAATCTTCTCTTAAAATTTCCAAGGGGGAGTTCTGGCTTTTCCTCTTTTTACCTTTCCTTCTTTTTCAAAGTCCACATAATGGATGATCTCAGAGAGAATCTTACATCCATCTGCCTTTTCAAACTCTACTCTCGCTTCATCCTTGTTATCATACTCAAACATTTTAATGCTGTCTTGTAAAAAAAGGGTTAAAATCCACACGTCAATTCCCTCCCTGGATAGTAAGAGTAGCCGATCTATCTTTCTGTACGAACCAAAAACACGAATGGATTCGATGTTGTATGTATGATCTGGCTGTATGTATCAAGTCTCTTTTAATTCTTTGTTTCTGGGAACCTATGAAAATCTCTCCGTTGAAACCCTTCTCCAATAACTTTTAATCTACAACTTTGCCTTTTACAAACCAAAATTGAACCTACTCTAGAAACAGTTTAAAAGCAATGGAAATCAGCCAGCCAAGAGCAACTGAGACGGATAGATAGGTCCCAATATAAAGGAAAAGCTCCATCCACGTTTCCTCCTTGTATCCTTTTGACACGAATACTACTAATCAATGCAAAATAGCTTTCTCACAAGGTGGTTATGAATCTTGCTGCTAAACTCTAAGGCAATCCGTGACTGCTGCTAGTTTATCTTAAGTCGATTTCCCCCCTCTCCTTCCTAAAACAATGTCATTATAACAAGTCATTCTTAAAAAAATGTCGAACCATCGGAAGTACACCTAATTGTAAATAGACTGTTAACTCCCCTTAATAAACCGCTGTAAAAACTAATAATTGTCTTATAGAAGAAATTTTGCTGCTCCTGAGTTTTCCATGAATTGCAAAAATACATACTAGATTCCTTTGTAAAATTATTTTAAGAACAGCTCTCTGAAAGTTTATTGTTATTTTTTAGCACCCTGTTGATTGGAGCGGAAGGCACGAGCTCCTCGAAAATGCATTCGCATTTCCTTCGTGCGGTGCTTAATCAAGGAAGCTTATTCAAAGTCCTGCGGGAGTGCGGATCAAAGGGAGTGCCTCGTGCTGAAATCAACAGGCCAATTTAACAGAGCCTTAAGAATACTAACTTTTGAATTTTCTGTTAATATTAACGAATTTATGCAAATTGGAACGAATATTAATGTACAATCATATAAGGGACATCTTCACTCATTATTAAAAAGAGCTTTCCAAATGGGTGCTGCAAAAGAACAGACTATAACTTTCCCGGGGGAGATGTTTCTTTCTTAAAATTTGGCTGTTTTCTAAAAGTTTGTTGTTTTTATTTTAGATTTGTGAATAAAAACATTGATAAATAAGGTTGGTTGATTGGAGCGTAAGGTGCGAGACTCCAGCGGGAGGAGTGGGACAGGTGAGACCCCACAGGCGCTGCGCGCCGAGGAGGCTCACCGCCCGCCCCGCGGAAAGCGAGCATCCTGGAGCGGAAATCAACCTTTCCGCACAACTTGTTTAAAAAGCAACAAAGTTTATGAAAACAGCCTAAAAATCTTAATAATGGAGGTTATGTATGTATCAGATTAAAGGAAAAGAAAAAATATTTATTTATACCGGCCCTGATGGTTCAGGAAGAAAAACCATTGCTAAAATGGTCGCTACTGCGTTTGATATGCAAACCGTTCTTTCCTACACCACCCGCTCCCCCCGGCATTATGAAAAAGATGGTGAAGACTATCAATTCGTCACTGTAGAAACCTTCAAACTTATGCAAGAACAGCAGGAATTTCTCGAGAGTGTTGAAATCGATGGGTATTATTATGGGATTCGCGAAGAAGATATCGTCAAGGCATTTCAAAAGCATAACCTCATTTATTTGACTTTGAATCCTGAAGGTGCAGAAAAATTAAAAAAGGTGTATGGTGAACGTGTCATGTGCTTCTTTATTTTTGCAGATCGTGATACGGTTATTGAGCGTCAAAAAGAGCGTCAGGATCCTGAAGAAGACATAAAGCGCCACATGGCCCATTACGACGAAACCCTGGGCTATAAAAAGAACTATAAACATGCATTTGAAAATTATGATGCGCCCCAAGTCGCTTTTCAAATTAGTGAGTTAATCGAAACATTTTTAGAAAGAGACGTCATTGTTACGGACTACTAAAGTAATAGGCTGATAAAAGGCTGGATGAATAGTTTCAAAGACGTTCTTTTAAGCCCTTATTACTTTGAACATGGCAAAATGATAACCCAAATGAATGTTAATATTGTGAAGAAATACCTTTTCCCGCACAGAAAAAGCATATCTAAAAATAAGAATAAAAGCAGTGGATTTCGCAAATGAAATTCACTGCTTTTGATCGTTTCTATTATACTTATCATCTTTTATGTATTGGGCAATTAAAAAATGATGTTTATGGCAATATGTTTTATGAATGTAAAAAAGCCTAAATATACATGCAGTGTATAAAAACTTGCGTATTTTAGGCTCCTTTATTTTTATTTCTTATTGTTTCAAAGCACCCATTTGTAATTCTTCACAATCAAAACCATTAAATTGCTGAAATGTATGTTGCAAATCAAAAATTGTTATTTTGGTATTCAAACAATACAAATTTCTAATAGGATAATTATTTGTTCCAATATGCTTTTGCTTCCTCCTCAAGAACTTTTAATCTTTTATAATAATCAGGAAACTCGCTAAGATGAGCCAATGCAATTTTCCCCGTAATTAGTGGGTCATCCCCTGTAACATTCGTTTGGCTGGATTGTTTCCCGTGTTCAAGTTCAGTATTTACCCCCATCCAAAACTCATCTAAATCAAACTTATTTTTGGTAAAGTCAATACCTAAAAGTAAAGCTATTGCTGCTGCTTCCTCTTTTGAAAAGCTAGTTCTGCCCCTATTTAAACTATTCGATGCAAAATTATTAGTTGTAAACCTAGTTTGATAATTGTTAAGTAAATTTCTATTTGATAAATGAGTAAAATTCGTACAATCGTTAAGATAATTAGGGTACTGATTCATATACGGAAAATGATTATGGTAGTACATATATTTCACTCCTAAAACAGTAATTAACCATAAGATATGTTAATTACTGTTTTAGGAGCGTGTATTCCAAAAAATTGAACAAGCAATAAATTCACCAAACATACGACTTGGCTTATTAATCTAAACTGTACCGTTAGTACAACGAGAAAAGCTTTAATCCTTCTTGGACTAACGCACCATAGTAATGCACCCCTGGGTTAAGTGCAATCATTACAATCCAGACCTCTAATGGTCGGATCCCATAGAGTGAATTGGAATGTGTAATCAATTTATTTCATTAAAATAATTGTGGATATCCCTCAAAGGAAGATTATCCACCTCATTTCCTTAAGGCTCCCATAGACTCACAAAGGGAACTATTTTTTCCAAACATCATTTCGGGCTAGGCCTCTTTCGAATGCATCCAAATGGTTCAATGATGCATTTCTTAACTGTGTAAAAACTGTTCTGACATCCGTCGGAAGATTTAAAGAAAGAAATTTATTATACATACTTATATTCTCAATCTCGCCTTGTACTCCAAAGGCAAAAGCGTTTTTTATAGTTTCAGGGGTAGTAACAAACATCCTTGAAATATCTTCTGGAACAGGTACTTGATATCGTTCAAAAAGAGGAAGTAACGCACTAATATGCCTTAATTCAGCTTCTTGGATTCGGGCAAACGCACGTATATAACCAAAGTTTAAAAGAATATTATTATACCTAGCCTGAGCAAGAAATTCGTCTTGTAAAGCATAAGTTAGCATCTGAGGTAAGGTTAATGTTGGGGCATTCAAAGCCCCTTTGGCTCCGTAGTCGTTAGCATTTTGTCTTTCTAATGATTGTTGCAAATTATGATAAGTGGGTTGATTATGGGAGTAAAAATTTTTCGCATACATGGATTGTATTTTCACCTCTTGAATTATTTTCCTGCTGCTGAGCAGTTGTTTTGGCCCATCGCGCTCCTAATTCCAAATTATTCTCCTATTAGACTATATAAAGGGAATTGAAATGTACCTGGGATTGTAAGAGGTCATTTAACATTAATAAGTACATTCCTCTTCTACGTACATAAGATAATTTATTGATAATAAATAATATGAAGGGATGGAGGAAAATGTACTATATGCCCTACACGTATCAAAATCCTTATTATGCAAATGTACCAGCGCATACTTACGGAAATCCTACTGGTTATTGGGCTCTTCCTAATGAGTTGACATTTAGTTCTTATCGGTCTTTTTATGGTGATAACAGAAACGTATTAAAGGATTATGGATCAAACCCATTTGTCATAAATATCAATGAGGCCGCCAAACAAAACAACACGTATCGTACTGCACTATGGACAGGAAATCATTTGCAGGTTACATTAATGAGTCTTAATGTTGGCGAAGATATCGGATTGGAAATTCACCCTGATGTGGATCAGTTCTTACGTATTGAACAAGGTCAGGGGATTGTGCAAATGGGCAAAAGTAAAGATAATTTAAGTTTCCAATGGAGAATCTTTGATGACTCTGCTATTATGATACCGGCTGGAGTGTGGCACAATGTCACAAACACAGGAAATGTTCCTTTGAAACTGTACTCCATATATGCCCCGCCAAACCATCCATTTGGTACCGTTCATAAAACAAAGGCAGATGCAATGGCAATGGAAGAAGGTTTGGCTAATGGAAATGGGAAAACACTAGCTTTCGGAAAGACTCCTGATGAATGGGTAAGACATACGGAGTTTTTGGTAAAAGAAGGCTTGGAGGACGTTAAAAGAGGAATTAATATGACACACATTCTTCAAGAGTTTATTCTAATGGGAGTTCTTGTAGGGAAGGGATATTCTCCTGAAAAAGCATATGAAACAGTAGAAGAATGGGAACGTACAGGAGAATCCAAACTTCTTCAGGAAAGCAAAAATATGTAGAGCAGCCGTAATTAAACAATCAGATGCTTTTGTTAAAAAAGACTATAATATTTCCTGCTGCATTAAAAACTTGCGGATCACGGTAACGTGTTCAGATATCTGTCACTTTTTATAAAAATACGTTTATAAATCTCCTTATATTTGTTATGCACTTTGTCCTGCAAAATGCAGTGCTTTTTGTTATGTAAGAACATTACAAAGAGCAAAATGCATTTTATGGCCAAGGTACATTTTAAAACTGAATGTTGATTTCACTGTGTTTGAAAAATAACAGGAAAAATTCCGTTTAAATTGGGAAATACCCATATTTCCTTAAGAATAAGCGGAGTTTTTCCGCTTATATGAACCAAATTTTAGAAGTTTGGCTTATTTAGAGCAGTTAACCGGAATTCCTCCGCTTATCTCTGCTTCTTAAGCTTTCTCTATATACATTAGCCGGAAATTCTCCGCCTATTAATTCTCATACCTATACGAAAATCATCAATGAATATTAACAGAGCCAAAGCCAAAGAAAAACGTGGTTTTGTAAATAAAAAACACAGCATTTTGCAGTCCAATTTGCGAGGTAACAGAAATCTCTGTAACCTTACATTTTGATATACGATTGGACTGCAATTTCACTTCTATTTTTATAATTATTCGCGTTATATCGATAAAAAATGCCATCAAATTCACTTACAAATTGATGGTCATTTTAATATACATTTTGGATTTTTGTGACTTGATCACGGGGAGTCTTTTTGTATTATTTTTGCGACATTTTAATTGTCTATCCGTGTGTAAATTTAGCTTCAATTTATAAAAATGCACCTCTAATGAAACCCTTAATGGCTGTTACATCGCTTTTCCATGTTCATCTACAGTTAAACATATTACATAACTATTGTTGTTTATTCTTTTCCAAATAAAAAAGAGCAGCATGGAAACTATAATTCTTTCCATGCCAGTCTCTTATTCTCTCTCCCTCTTCACCCATCCATGAAATGCATATACCAGCCCAATAAATACGCAATAGCCCACAAACGTATTCAAGTGGTTCCAATCATCGGCATGAACGAACAGTCCCAGATCCTCTGCCACTTTTTCCATAACCGCCATCGCCAAACTGATGAACAATACCAATAGGACCCTTAACCAGCTTTTACACCTTTGCATGATTTTCAAAAGAAGAATCATGGTGATGGGAAGGACCAGCAGTGTAAATCCTATATTGATAGTAAAAATCGATGGAAGGGGGCGAATCGGAAAGTCGTAAAGCTCCTTTCCGACATAATAGAGATCTAAATAAGTCCCCAGTAAGGAAGCCAGCAGCATGGCGGGTATGTAGCTTTTAATGCCAATTTGTGACGGCTTTTTTTGCAAGGGCTGCGAGCTCGAGTCTTTCAAGTGTTTGACAGTATGCATCCTGAATCTCCCCATTAATGTTATCTTCTAATTCATTAAAATCATTCAGTCCATTGTCGTGATCAAACCAATCCCCTTTTTCCGCTTCTGCATGTCTTACGTTTTCCCATGCGTGTTCAAGGGTGGGACTAAAGATTCTTCTCCCTCCTGGCCTCAGTTTGCACGATTTTAATTGAAATTGATATTTTTCACCTGGAAGCCCTTCATGGATCACATTAAAAATGTTTGGCCAATAATCCTTCCTTGAGCCCGTATGGGGGTGGCGGTTCGCCCACTGTTCCGTGAGTGCCAGCACATCCTTGTTCCTGAAAAGAACAGCATACAGCCTCTTCCCTAATAAGATTCGTTCATGCAATGACTCAAAATGATATAAGGTCTGTCCCCTCAAAAGAGTCGCTCCTCCCTTTTTGTATGGGAAAAGGATGTGATTGAGTGATAGCAGCTCCTGAAGCTTAAATTCAAGCTTTTGAAAAACATCATGTTTATAACTGTGATTCTGAATCACCCTTTTTTCCAGATAGCTTTGTTCATTAATAATCAGGGCTATCGTGAGAAAGTTTGACTGCGGGTTTCTCCAGAAGCAATTCCAGGTTGCTTCCATAAAGACGGAGATATTGAAGAAAGGAAACAGGAAAAATAACGGTCTGTTTCTTTTCAGGCTTTCACGATAAATCAAAAATTGCGGATAGGCATCCTGAAAGATAAGCCAATTCCCTCTTTCCAAAAAAGAAAAAAAGGATTGCTTCTCCTTGTCCGATAATAATCTGGACAGCAGCTCACCCTTAAGATCCGTCATGTTCCAGCCGCCATTCCGGGAAACCATATGCCCGAGAAACGCCCAGTGAACCTCCGGATACTGCCGGTAGAAATCCAGATAAGCTTTTGTTCTTGTGACATTATTTTTATTCCATTCCTGGGTTTCACGTTTAATTTGCTGCAGGATCTTCTTTTCTTCTTCTGATAGATTTACAGCTTTCTGGACTTTTTTCCTTTTCTTTAATTCTTCTTTTATTGCATCCATAGGGGATTTTTCTTGTTTTTTTCGCAAAAAGATTGGGATCCCCTCCTCCATGAATTCTCCCCCTGCCAGATGAATATGTATCAGTATGATGAATTTTACCGGGAGAGGAATGTGCATATCATGACCAACACCATTCATGGCATTCACAGGTTAATCAATAAGCTAAAAAATGAGCAGTCCCATGATGGATCATGGAAATATCCATTTGAAACAGGCATTTCAACAGATGCCTATATGATCATTTTATTAAGGACACTGGAAATACATGATGAAAAATTAATTTGGGGGCTGGTTTCCCGCATATTGAGCAAGCAGAATCAAAATGGCGCCTGGAAGCTTTTTTACGATGAAAGGGATGGAAATGCCACTGCCACGCTGGAGGCTTATTACGCGCTTTTATATTCCGGCTATGTTCAGAAGGAAGACCCGAGGATGATTGCTGCCAAGCAGTTTATCCTGGAGAATGGCGGGATGGAAAATGTAAATCTATTTACGCAAATCATGCTTTCTTCCACCGGACAGTACGAGTGGCCCTCATCCTTTCCAATCCCTGTCGAAGTTATGCTTCTGCCTCTTTCTTTTCCCTTTAACTTCTATCAGTTTTCTGTGTATGGGCGAGTGAATCTTGCGCCAATTCTGATTCTGGCAGAAAATAAATTTAGTTTAATAACGAAAAATAGCCCCGACCTTTCCGATTTAAGACTGTCCCGAGCTGGCATACCGAATTGGGGAATTCAGGAAGAATGGCGGTCTTTATTATCCTCTATCAAAGAGGGCATTGAAGAATTATTGGGTTTGCCCGAGCAGCTGCACTCAATGGCGATGGACCGGGCAAAAAAATATATGCTGGAGCGCATTGAACCGGATGGAACGTTTTATAGTTATTTCAGTTCGACCTTTTTAATGATCTTTGCGTTATTATCCCTGGGTTACTCAAAGAATGACCCAATTATTAAAAATGCCGTGAATGGTCTGAAATCGCTTCAGACAGATATAGACGGCCTCCCGCATATGCAATATGCAGATGCCAGTGTGTGGAACACGTCCCTTATTAACTCCACTCTCCAAATGGCCGGTGTCTCCCCTGAAGACCCCGTTGTTCATAAGGCAAACACCTATCTGCTAAAGCGTCAGCATGATCAGATTGGGGATTGGGTCATTCATAATCCAGGTACCCTGCCGGGCGGATGGGGCTTTTCAGATGTCAATACAGTCAACCCTGATGTGGATGACACGACCGCTTCCCTGCGATCAATTGCCAGAAGCGTTAAAGGCAGTACAGGTTATCAGCAAGCTTGGGACCGGGGCATAAGCTGGCTTTTGTCGATGCAGAATGACGATGGCGGCTGGCCTTCTTTTGAAAGAAATACCGAGAATCCTTGGCTCGATTTTCTTCCGATTGAAAAGGGGGAATATATTTTTGGTGACCCGACCTCCGCGGATTTAACAGGAAGGACATTAGAGTTTTTGAGAAACTATACAGATCTTCCAAAGGACCATCCTGCTTTTAAGAAGGCGATTAACTGGCTCTTGAAAAATCAGGAACACAATGGTTCGTGGTATGGCAGATGGGGAGTTTGCTATATATATGGAACGTGGGCTTCTCTCACAGGGCTGATGGCTTCAGGATTATCTGCAAACCACCCATCCGTCCGGAAGGGCACCGGCTTTTTGAAGAGCACTCAAAACCGTGATGGCGGCTGGGGAGAATCGTGCCTGAGCGACAGCCAAAAGTCATACGTCCCCTTGAATGCGAGCACCATTACAGACACCTCATGGGCAGTGGATGCTTTGATTGCTGTTGAAGAAAAACCGACACCAGCCATTCAAAAAGGAATCCATTATTTGCTTAACTCGATTGATAAAGAAGATTGGACAACAGCCTATCCCAAGGGGCAAGCCATGGCAGGAAGCTTCTACATCCATTATCACAGCTACCAGTACATCTTTCCCCTGATGGCCTTGTCCCATTATCATCGAAAATTCGGACAATAACACATCGGAGGGTGAGTTGGCCCATCCATATTTTAAGTATCCAAGCATAACAAAAGGCGCCTCCCTAATGGCTTCTGGCCAATAGCAGATGGCGCCTTCCTGTGAAAGGCAGTTTAGTAATTTGATAGAGGTATCTCAAATTCACATCCAACAGCATCTTCGCCTTGCCTAGCTAATTAAATTCCCCCGCAACCATGGACGGGCCCGGTAGAAGCCAATCGGGATTTGGATGAGGCTTGTTTTTCCCTGTGAATCTATCCTGTAAATTTCATCACACATTTTCGCATCAAATCCGAGAAGTGGATGCCCGCCCATCCCGAGGGCTGTCGCCGCTAATAGCAGTCGCTGCACAAGCATGCCGGCTTCCATTTGCTGAATGCGATAGCCTCTGTAGCCAAGTGCCTTTTTATAGAAATCTTTATCCCCTGCAACATGCAGGCATAGGGGGACTTGGAACAAATTCACATTACCGGCTGGCATTCCGTATTGCAGAACAAGTCGATGATCTCCGTGATTTATCTCCCGAAGTGAATGAGTATCGCTGTCATAATAATAAGCTCCATTCGGAATGCCCTCCACATTATTCAAACAGGCATAAAGCGTGACACGTGACTTGCGCTTATCAAATGCCCCATCTAAATCGTTTCGGTACGAGCACGAAGCAGTTGCCTCCTGCAGCAGAGCTGCCAGCTGGTTCCCGCTAACCTTTCCTGAAACGAAATCCATGTCCGGTGAATACCGATTTCTGCAGACTGATGCCAGATCATAAGATATCCTTTTTACATGAGGAAGAGCCACCGCCCTCCCCTCACAATGGCTCTCATCCGGTGTGATTTGGTGAAACGATTGAGTTGATTCCAGCATGGATGCTTGATTTATGCTGGTTAACATGGGAAATTCTTTCACTCTATGTGACCTGACGCAGTAATGATTCTGAATCGAGGTCACTTCCTGGCACAAATCGGAGGCTGAGACCACCCCGTCTATGCTGCTTCTGTTCGTAAACCAGCTGGTCGGTTCAACGGACAGCGGGATAACGGCATATACGCTCTCCTCCTGTTCAGGCAGTCCAAGGAGATGGTTGACGGCGCGATCAAGAAATTGGAAGTACACCCCCGCTGCAAAACCAAACCTCTTCGAAACCTCCAACAATTGTCCAATCACCACACCTGCATCCAAGCCTTGCAGACGATAAGCAAAGTTATTGTATTTGAAGAAATTTTTCCAAAACATGGTCGACACAAACACAGTACCAAAACAAGAGGATACATCACAGCGATTGCCAAGTGCCCGGGCTACATATGAATCAAAATTGCCTTCACGCAGCAAGACCAGGCGATGGTGCAGCACATCATAATGGTACAACCCCTCCGGCAAATCCTCCATTTTCAGATACATGTATAATTCGTTGGGGTATAAACCTCCGCCAGAAGGAACAGGCCTCCGAAACGACTGCATAATATTATCCGCTTGTTCATTGGAACCAAATGGAGTGACAGACTGGGAAAATTGATTAAGGCCGAATACATACCAGAGAAAATGACCGATTCTCCGAAGGTCAGGCTTTGCCGGTGCCTCCCATTCTTCAAGAGAAAGGGGAACTTCCAGCGAAAGGGGAATAACCGGCAAACCGCGGTAAAGCTTATAGGCAAGCGGTGCATCTTCCCAATCCACTTCCCAATCTGTTGGGCTTATCTGATCAATATCAAAATGCAAATTGTGCAGGAATGTCTCTAGATTCATCCTTTTACCTCCCAGTCAGCGCTTATGGAAACGGGTGCGGATGTGGATTAAGCTGCTCAAATGTAAGCGGTTCTTTTGCATACCCGAGTTCCATTGGGACCCTTAACACCCTCTCAAGCCCTGAAACGCGTGTTAGGTGATGTCCGAATGTCATAGGCAGCATCCCTGGGATCAGCACTTTGACACAATGTAATCCGTTCCGTCTAACTTCCGGTGTGGTCTGATCCACCACAATGACATCAAGGTTCACTCCGTGTAACACTTGAAGAATGTCCTGCAGATCATCTGTCAGGTCTGCATGTCTCCCCTCCCACTTGAATTCCTCGGAAAACGTACGGAGCGGCCGGTTTTCATCCAGCAGGAACTTTAGGCGCTCTTCCGCTTGCGGTAAACCGTACAGCATCCCATGATCATCCATTTTCCCCACGAGGGATGAATCTTGCAGCATTCGCAAAAATTCCTCCTGGTTCTCTTCAAATTTATTGTCAAGTGTCATCATCATCCCCGCTAACTCGTGAACCGCGCTTTTTACCGCCCGTACGGGGTCAGGATGGGCTCCTGCCGCACAAATGATATTTAATCCCTTTTGCTTCCTGTTTTTCGCCATCGCCCAAATACTTGGAATGCCGTGCTCCATTGTCGCGTTATAGATATACAGATCATATCCTGCTACCGCCTTCACACGATCAATCATTAACTTCAATTCCCGATCATTTGAGGAATACGGATCAAGACGCGGAAGGGCTAGCTTGCTGTACCAAGTCATCAGGAACGAATCACGCTCCACCACTTCTAAAATACCGTAGAAAATCGCCTCCTCCAGGCTCCCGCCAAGTGCACATCCGTTGGACGTTTCATAGACAAATCCCTGCCCGCAGCCCATGCTGTAATAAGCAAGCAGCTCAGGAACCAGAATGGGACGCTCCTGCAAAAACGAATAGCCCCACACCCACTTCATTGGAGTATCAGGATCAAACTTTTTAAATGGAAAATCCGGCCGTGCATACTGTACATCCGCATGCACACCTACTTTAACAGGATTAAGGGCCTGATCTTCCAGGTTGCGGAAACTGTCAAAGACTGCTGTCCTTTTTCCACGCGGCGCCATACCGCAGGATCGCTCAAGCCCCTCCAAAATGGCAGTCAGCTCGCTTACTTTATATGAATGCGTACGGCCTGCTACGCCTTCGTCCCCAGAAAATAACGGCAGGTTTACCACTACATCAGCAAACGGAGGTGTGAAATCATACATTTTACCATTCATTAATCCAGTCTTGGAATCCAGATAATTTTTGACGAGCGTTTTATTTAAATCCTCCAATGAACGGCAGCGGTAACTGTCTGCGCTTATTTTTGGACTTGGCTGCATGGAGATTCGGGCAGCTGCATTCGAGTCTTCAGGCAAGGAACTGCAGACCGGACACAATGAATCTGGTAATATGAAATGGCTAGAGGTTTTAAGTGTTTTCAGGCTGATCAAAAACAGGCGGCCATCCAAGTCGGCCAAGCTGCCCTCAAGAACCCTTTGCACCTCCGACACGACCAGGTAAGCCATTTGTAAAAGTCCTGTTCGCGATGCCCATGCGTCACGCATTAATCCGTTGTTCCCTTCCAGCCCCTGCTGCAGTGCCCACATCTCTTCGCGGTCACGCCCAGCAAAGAGTTTTCGCGTGTCCGCACACTGTGAACACCCCGGCGTTCCCGGGTGAACCAGCGGACCAACCACACCCTCGCCAAATGAAACAAAGCCCCGCAGCCAAGGAATACCGGATGACCGTGACACCTCTTCAGCCTTTTTATGAATGGCAGGAATCCAGGCATCGTTCAGCACCAAAATCAAATCGGTTCCTTCCGGCAGTTCTGGCTCGAAGTTTATATGACGAACTATCTTATATTTGGCGGGCAGTTCTTTGCATACGCTGTCCGCCAGCAGTCCTTCTCCGACAACTACTACGACAGCACTCACTGAGATTCCTCCTCTCGCAGTAGCACCCCAAACACCCCTGCCAGATGCTCTTTTAAAAATGGTTCAAGCGAAAATTCGCAGACTAAGAACTGTTTTTTGTTCCGTTCCAGCACCTGAATAGCAGACTGCAAAACCTGGGGTTGCGCCGTCTCTTCACAAGGAGGGATTACAAGGCTAAGAGGCTCCTTATCTTCCAGAAGCACAGATGATGCCTCCAACGCTGTTGGCTTATGTTTGCTCGTTGAATTTTGCCCCTGTATGAGCGCGTGCTGCAGCGCTTTACGGAGCGCTATTGTTCTATTAAAGCCTGCACTGCCAAACCAGCGATCGTTCGTGCCGACCCAGATCACAGGGAAACCGCACACTTCCCCACCCATGCAGATTGTCGGTGCTCCCTGTATCGTTGTCAATGCCTCCAAATAAAACCTGCAGCGTTCATCCTCTACTGCACTCAAATGCAGCGGAGAAACAGCATTCTGATCCGCTTGACGATTAGCCAGTTCCTCGTCCAAACACCTATCCAAGCCGCGGAAAACACCCTCTGCAAATGTTTCCCCTGCTCCCACACCAACAAAGTCCTTAGAATTTCCTATATCCCCATCTATTTCGCGATGTGGAAGCAGAGCCCCAGCGAGCTGAACAGCCATCCGTGACACATACGCTTCTATCCCGGTCAGACCTGCTTCCCTGCGTGCCTCCTCATGCCTCAAATCTGTACAGACAATGTTTGGCAGCAGCTCAGCCGGACCCTCGGACAACGGGTCCACTGCCTGAACCTCGCACTGCGCTAACGGAAGCTGCTTTAAATCTCCCTCCTCCCATTTATGAAAAACCCCTGATTCTTTGGATGTCAATTGGCTGAAGAAAAGAAACAAACTGTTCGGGTCACTTCTGCTCGAACTCTGTTCGATCTTCAGATCAACATCTTGAATCCATTCGCCGGCTGTATTTCCGGTCAATATCGGATGAGGCAAGAATGAATGCCAATTTCCTTCCAGCGTCTCCAGATTAAGCAGAAAGAACTGATTTCTCTGTTCAGCACTGATCAACCCTGTAGTCTCTTTAAACAGTTGAAACACGATTAAATTAGCCAACATTGCTCCTGCTGTGGAGGAGAAGGTGTGTAATTGCTTGTCTTCGCAAAACGCAGATTGATGTATGCGGTGCCATGCGGACTCCCAGCACCCTTCTGAATCCGGATGAACCAGTGGACCTGCCAGACCAGCCTGTTTGTGGAATATAGCAGGAAGGAACAACTTCTTCTCTGCCCTGCATGCGGCATGTATAACCCGCAGTTCCTCTAGATCGCCCGCATCCGACACATATAAAATGGAATCATACGGCTGGATTATTTCCTCCCAGGAATAATCTTCTTCCTTCTGATGTTTTACCTCCTCTACTGAGACCTCAGGGTCTGTTTGACGGGCATGTGCGATAATATCCTTCAGCCTCTGTCTATTAGTAGATTCCGGGTCCGTAATAAGCATATGGACCTTAGGTAATCCGGACTCAATCAGCGAAGAAACCAGGGAAACAAAAAAAGGGCCTGATCCTGCTGCCAGCACTTTTGCCCGACGATAGGCCTGAAACCGGTAAGCACCCGAATCCCCGAAACTTTCCAGGAATTCAATTTGAGAAGCAAACTTTTCAAGAACACGATCTTGTAATTGATGAGGGTGGTCTTGGCTTACATCCCGAGCAAAGCCATTTCGATAAAGCACTTCCGCAATTTCAAATACCCGATCCCTATGTGGACCCGGCAAACCGGCTGTCAAATCCCCCAATGAAAATTCACCATTAAACATTGGTATCAGCTTTTGAACCCACTGATCGATCATATTGCCTTCCATGCGGAAGGAGCTTAAATTGTTCCGAAAATACACACCCTTGGTTGGATCAGGGAGAAAAAACGTGTCCCTTTTCACCTTCAGCCGCATAGAAGGGGTCAAATTTTTCATTTCGCTCCTCCTTACCCAAACTATTCCTATTTATGAAACATACCTTTCTCTATAATCCTATGTACCGAGATTTGTCTCATATGTCTGCCCCTTAGAAGAAAAGCCCCTGCATGCAGCTGCAGGGACTCCTTTTTTGATTGTCCAGCCAGTTTTATATTAAACTGGCATTATTGTTAAGGCTAGCGACCGCCACAACGTCCGCCGCAGCGTCCCCCGCAACGTCCGCCACAGCGTCCCCCGTGAAAACAGTTAGAGCAGCGAAAACAATTAAAACAGTTAAAACAACTGAAGCAATTAAAGAAAAAGCAGCTAAAGCCAAAGCCAAAACCTATACCACCGCATAACCGGGCCTGATCATTATAGTACTGGTTTTGATCCCAAGGAATCGCCTCGTTCGCATGGAAATCACCAACATTCAACATTTGAAGTTCTCTTTGGAAATCATTCATGTTCATACCTCCGTATTTTTTCATAAGATGTGCCAGCAACATGAAAGGGGCATAAGAAGAACAGCAGAAATCAACAGTAATTAAACGAATCATTACTTTCAATCTCTTCTCATCAAAATATGTGTTAGGATGGGGTATTGTTACTGAATCAAACACCCATATTTATTGGGTTTTGTTTAACCGTGCAGCACAAAAAAATGTCTCTTTCATAAAAGGTACTGCAGAGTACATTTCAACAAGCTCGAGCCATCGCTTAAGAATGCATCTAAATAGGAAAAAGAAGCGTTTGATGGACGCTTCTTTGAATTTGTGGAGGTGTACTTATTTGTTTGCACTTTCTTAATTATTAATAGTACCCTTTCCCAAAGGATGTACCGACAATAATTAAAAGAACGAAAAGCACTACGATCAATGCAAAATTAGAACGTTTACCATCTGACATAATGTATCACCTGCCTTAATTAATAATTAATACAGCGTATGTCCTAACGATTAGTATCGTAATGGACAAACATGGAAATAGGTAAAAATTGAATAAAGTGTGTATGGAACTTATGGAATTAGATCAAGGCGTTTTAAGTTATCTTATTAACCCCCTAACAGAGAGCGAGCATTTTATTTTCCTAATTGCCTAGCAGCAAAAATTTCGGTGCTTCACCCAATACGTTAAGGTTTCAATTATGCGGTCAGCTTCCAGGAATGGACCTTCCTGCCTTGGCTATACTAATTCAGTAATAGCATTTTCATTGGAGGGCAGAATATTGGATCAAACATGGCTTTCTCTCTTACCATTTGTAATCGTCATAGCAATGTCTATCTGGCTTAAAAATATCCTGCCGGGACTTGTTGTTGGTATTTTAGTTGGCTCCATTATCGTTTCGGCAGATTTACTGTCAGGAACCGAGCAATCTGTTACTTACATGGTCAATACCTTGTCCGATGAAACCAACATCAAAATCATCGGGTTTTTATATTTATTTGGCGGCCTTGTCGGCATGATGAATATTTCGGGCGGCATTAAGGGTTTTTCCGAATGGGCCGGTACCCGGATTCATACGGAACGGGGGCTGCTGGGCTTTGTTTGGATTACCCTCCCTTTTACCTTCATGATGCCGATGTTTCGGATCATGATGATTGGCCCGATTATAAAATCCTTGATTAAAAAGATGAACCTGTCCAAGCAAAAGGTCGGCATGACGCTGGATATTTCGACAGAGTCTATTATTGTGCTCCTTCCAGTTGCGACCGCATTTGTAGGGTTCATGGTGTCTCTGGTCGAAGGCGGCATCAGCGGCCTTAACCTGGACATGTCTCCTTATGAAGTGTTTCTATTAAGTATTTTGTTTAACTTCTATGCCATCATCATGCTGATCATAGGGATTGTGCAGACGCTTTGGACTCCTAAAAGAACAAAGCAGCAAGACAAACCGTTACATAAGGACTTGGAAGAAGAAGAGCATGAATTCCATCGCATGGGGATTAAAAGAGAATTATCCCTCGTAAAAGCACAGCCCTGGCATTTGATTGTCCCTGTCTTTTTGCTGCTTGCTTTTTCTCTTTTTCTTTTATGGAAAGACGGCATGGCTCAGGGAGCGGAGACGATCTTTGAAGCCTTCTCCATGGCCGATGCAACCTTTGTGATGCTTCTGGCCGTTTTTATCACATTGGTATTAACGTTTGTTTTCTACGTTTTGAGAAAAGAGAAAATGAACGAAATTCTCTACCATTTTTATGATGGCGGCAATCAGATGATGGAAGCCATCAGCCTCCTCATTTTGATCTGGACATTAACATTGGCGGCAGAAGATCTGGGTTTTTCCAAATTTATCGGCAGTTCCCTTGGAAGCTTTCTGCCTGCTTTTTTGACTCCAGCAGCGATTTTTGTGCTTGGATCTGTTGTTGGTTATTTCATTGGCAGCTCATGGGGAACGTGGGGTCTGTTCATGCCATTGGGTATTACTCTGGCCGTCTCAACCGGCGCCTCTATCCCGCTGACTGTTGGCGCAGTATTTGCAAGCGGTGCATTTGGGGCTTTAACCTCCCCGCTTGGCGATACGACCATAACGACTGCCTCCATTTTGGATATGGATCTTGTGGATTATGCACGTTATAAGTTAAAGATTTCCGTCATTGGCGGTGTAATAGCGACTGGTTTATTTATTATAAGTGGATTTATCATTTCTTAAGAGGACTGCCTTATCCCAGTTTTTTTACTTTCACAGAAGAAAGAGTGCATTTTGCCGGTGATCATCATCCCGGCTCCATGGCTGGATTGAAGGAGCAATCGAATCTGGAATACGTGTTGCCCTCGAAGTGAATGACTTACATCGATAATTTGTCAGATACCTTTTCAAACATCATAAAAAACTAGATAGAAACAATCCAGTAAAGGCCTGAGTGAAATGTAATTAGCACTCTATTCATTGCCATAAAATGAGCACAGACCTAGACCTTGGTCTGTGCTCATAGTCGTGAACCGCAGGCTTTGATTCAATCAAAACGACGAATCCCACTAATGGTGCATCCTACATTCGACTATTCTTTCTTACTATATTTTCTGACTTACGTAAACTTCCCTTAAGTACAATAAGGTAATCTGCAGCAATGACAGCTCTTGCACCGGTTGGTTTAATAATCTATTATAGAGTTTCTTTATTTAGGCTTTTTTAGTTCGATATTCTTTTTGCTAAGTAAGTAAAGGTATGAGGTTCACCACAAAGCTCTTCTATGCGATGTTTCCAAGAATAAAGCTGGTTTGGCTTGATAAATTTCTCAAGAAGCTTATGAAAAACTTCAGAATTCCCGTAAGGACTCGTAACCTTGAACTTATTGCGAATCATTTCTCTTATGGCTAACGCAAAGTTATAATCTTGGAAAAAAGCAGGATTTTCAACATAAAACATCATATTTGCCGGATGGGCCGTTTCACCCTCATAACCAAATACAAACTTATATAATTCATTCGCTATTTCTTGGAAATTACGTTCAGGATTTTTATATATTTCATATTCTACCAAACTAAAATAATGATTTATTTTCACCATTTTCAAATCCATAATTTGATTGATTTCTTCGATTTGTACATACTCATCATCCTGAAGATCAAAATTCTTTATTAAGAACGTTTTATCAGTGATTATTGTTTGAAAAAATTCTGCTATTCCTTCGGCTGCAATACTGGAATAAAATCGATATAGTTCTGGATATTGATAGGAGCCAAAATGTCCGTCGATGGCATGTCCCATCTCATGGATTCCTGATAGAAACACAGAATAGGAGTCACGTTTACTAACAACAAGTTTAATTTCGTTTGGATTTATGTTAATACAAAATCCGCCATAAGGAATTTCAAGGCTCTCGATTGAAAGAGGGATTTCATCTATCGATTTTCCTAGACTGCTTACAGCATCTGTTAAAACCTCTTTCATACGATTAGAATGAAAGGAGTTATTTTCCAGCTGATGGAAATTAAACATTGAAAAATATTGGTCATAATAATGGAGGGTTTCCCATCCGAATTTTTCTTTTATCCTATTTTCCCAATAGCTGGATAAGTTTGCTATTCTCTTTAGTAAAGTATTCATTTCACCAATATAAGAATCCATATCAATTTCTTTTAAGAAGCATCGAAAGTAATAATAATTGGTATAACCTTGATTTCTAGCAAGCTCGTTCCGTTTTTTGACTAATGATCTAAATAAATCCTCATTCACTTCACCAATCTTTTGAGCCCCAAGAAAAAGTTGCTTGCGAAGCTCACGGTCAGGATTTTCTAGTATATTGGAATGAACTGCACCCAAGTTATATTCTTTTCCATCTACCATAAAAGTGGTATTCATAAGGTTTGTTTGCAATCTTTGGTGGATTTTTGCAAGTTCCGGGTGGCTATCAAGTGCTTCTTGACTCATCCTCGATAAGAAAACATCTAGTCTTCTGTGCCAAATGGGATCATCTATTAACGAATCTTTCCATGATGACAACGTCTTTATTAATTGCTGATCAGTCATCAACTCATGCTTTATTCTTTGAATTTCATTGATTCTTTCACTCTCATTCCCATGAGTATACATTCTATAATATAAACGCTCTTCCTCTTGATATAGGTTGTCGAGCTTCTGAATCTCTTCATTATATACTCTTTTCCAATCTTCCAAGTTGGTTATACTTTTTAATCGGTTAAAGTTTAGCATCTATTTATCACTCTTTCGAATTCTGTTACCATTAATCCATACTACAGCGTTATATATTCTTGATTTCCTTTACTAAATGAATGCTTATTACTTAAACAAACCGCCTGAACTGTTCCTAAAATAGAACTCTTTTTATCTTCATCCATTCTTCTATCTCCTTCGCTCCTACTTCTATATTCATTATTCATTAGAAATTAAATGATTCCTGCTTCAACAAAACAGCTAGTTTAATACTAAAAGAAAAAGACCGCTGGGGAGCACACGGGCAGTCTCAACTGGAGCCTCTATTCCCTTAACAGCTGGAGCTGTTTTTGCAAGCGGAGCCTTTGGCGCATTAACCTCCCTGCTTGGTGAAACCACCATTACGACTGCTTCTATTCTTGATATGGATCTTGTTGACTATGAACGGTATGAATTAAGGGTATCGGCTATTGGGGCTGTGTTAGCGGCTGCCTTATTTATTGCAGCCGGGTTCATTATTTCCTAATTTAAAAGCTACCGGAAACTTAATGGGGAATTTTCACATTGATATTAGAGCTATTGGTAGTTAAAAAAGCAAAAACTCGCCAATGTGCGAGTTTTGTTTGTAATAGTAGTCCGAATCCTTCTTTAAGCACCTTTTAATAAGGTAAATACGGCTGATGGCGATTGATGCTCACACCGATCTATTCATTCTTTCACTTAAGCTACCCTTGCTCCTTCAAAACGCGTTTTGTCAGGACCGCCCCCCGGAATAGAACTAAGGGGTGCCAAACCATTAATCTTACCGTCTCTGCCGCTTCTGGCAAGCACCTCAACCGTATCTCCAGCTTGCAGCCGTTGTATAGCAGACACCGTTATGACACCGTCTCCCCCAGGAATCCATTCCGTTTCTGTGGCTACCACGGTCCCATTTATTCGTAAAAACAAGACTAGAAAATATTGCTGACCAGCAGCAGGTGTATTAGGAGAAAAGTAAATACTCGCATGCAAAGAATACACACCATTGGAAGCGGGGGTATAGGTTGAGGTATTTTGATTATATTCATTATTTAAATCGATTTTTTCTTCTGGATATTCAACTCTGGCAATCGCCAATGACAAGGGTTGAGCGCTGGTGTTCACCGCCCGAAACACCGAAAGCTGCCGAGTGTTCCGATGTCCGTTAGACAGAGAAGCTGGAGTGTAGAATTGGGGGTTACTAATAGTTGAATTTGGAAGCCAGGGATGATAAACGTTTCGGTACATGATAACAAACCTCCTCTTTATATATACCAATGTATGCCTTTTTAAAGAGGCGGGTTACCATCCCTTGAATGGGGCTTAACTGATTATCAGGCAACAATAAATCCTGAAGGAGCTTCAACAGTCATTGTCAGTTACTCCATTAAAAAGGTGAGTCCACTGCGGCTTTAAAACGCCGGTGGAGTCACCGAAAAAAGGATGGCAGCCTTTTCATTAAATTTATTTTCCCATCTATGCTTCATATAAGCTGGTATTTTGACACTGTCACCAGTTTCTAAAATGTATTCTTCATCCTCTAAATACACCTTAATTTTCCCCTCCAATACAAAAGCAACTTCCTCTCCTTTGTGTTCCAAAAGTTTATCCGATGAAGATGCTTGAGGAGGAACATTCATAATGGCAGTCGCCATTGTTCCTGCAAAATCAGGTGACAATAACTCATACGACAGGTTGTCAACCACCATTTTCTTTCGTTCATTGGACCTGACAACCAAGTCTTCGGTCTTGGTTTCTTCAAGCAAAAAGCTAAAAGTGGGAACATCCAGGGCTTTTGCTAAAACCTTTAGCGTCTGAATTGAAGGGTTTGCCAGCCCCCGTTCAATTTGGCTTAACATGGAAGGGGTGATTTCAGCGATTTTCGCTAGTTCTCTGCTGCTTAAACCTTTTGCTTTTCTGAACCTCTCCACTTTTTTACCAATATCTATATTTTCCATTACCCCACTCCTTAAAATTAAAAATAACTTAATATAATTAAATTTAATTAAACAATTTATCATACACTTATGTTAAACTATATTTAATATTTAGTAAATTATATTTTATCAGATGACCTTTTACAAGTCAGACAGGAGTGAAGAAAAAATGAATGATTTCTTTACATTTTTAATCATTTCATTATTTGTTGTCATGAGCCCAGGAATCGATACTGCCCTTATCACCAAAAGGACGATTTCAGATGGAAGAATCGATGGCTATAAAATGGCTTTTGGGATTACAACTGGTTCATTGGTGCATACATTTGCAGCTGCGTTTGGTCTTTCAGCTATTTTAATGCAGTCTGCTGCTGCTTTTAAAATCGTTAAATATGCTGGTGCCATTTATTTGATCTACCTCGGAGTATCTTCATTCATTACAAGGAAAAAGAAGAAAGCGGCCAACGTTGATAATAATGAACATTCTGAAATGAAAAAGTCAGCCTTTAAGCAAGGCCTTTTCTCCAATGTGCTGAATCCCAAGGTTGCCATATTCTTCTTAACCTTTTTGCCCCAATTTGTGAAAACAGGAGCGGACACAACTGGGCAGCTTATTATGATGGGTGTAATTTATACGCTATTATCCATCACCTGGTTTTTTCTTTACGTCTTTTTCATTAACTATTTGCGTGAATGGCTCATGTCTCCCAAGGTCCAGACTGTCATGGATAAAGCAACAGGTCTTGTCTTAATCGGATTTGGATTAAAATTGGCCTTAGATAAACAGCATTAAGAAAAAAAGTATTGGAATTGTAACCTGACGTGTTCGGTTTCCGGGTACAAAAACGAAATTAGCAGTCCAATTAACTAAATTGGACTGCTAATTTTTGTTGAAAGAGAAGGGGTTAAATAAAAATTAAGGTGAATTCGCAGCCATTTTGACAGGCTGACAGAAGTTTTAATCATCGTGCAAATGTATATCCAGTTTTGATGTGATGAAATACATAAAAAGGGTTATTGGGTATTTATGTTAAAATCAAGGGAGAACTTATTCAACTATTGAGCAGGTTAATAGAATTAGGCTGCCTTATAGAGGATGTTATAAAAATAGGACTTACAAGGGGAAAAGTTATGAAACATAAGACATCAGAAGGATTATTTAGAATTGATTGCGATGATATTTATCTTCAAGAGTTTTCAATTGAAGATGCCATTAATATATACAGAATATCAAACCAACCAGAAACATTTAATTTTTTGCCTGACTGGAAATCAACCAAAGAACAAAGGATAGATTGGGTCACCAATTACGAAATACCTGAAAATAAAGCATTTCTTGATGCAGCTGCAAAAACAGCCAACATAGAAGATCATATTTTAAAACTAGGAGTATTTATTAAGGAAACGAATGAATTCATTGGCTGGTGCTGTACGGGTATTAAAGAAGAGCTTCCTGCACCGAATAGAGAAATTATGTATGCCATTTCAAATGAATATCAATTGAAGGGTTACGCAACTAAAGCATCTATGGGTTTGATTGACTATTTGTTTACAAATACAAATGTAGAAATCCTTAACGCAGTAGCTTTAACTAACAACGTCTCATCAAATAAAGTGATTAAAAAATGTGAATTTACCTATCGAGGTGAACAGACTATAGAAAATGAACGTTATAATCACTATATATTGAGTAAGTCAGAGTGGAAGAAAAAACAGTAGAGTTTGTTGTTAAGCTATAGAGGCTTATCTTCTAAAGATTGGTATAACAAATGCTTGGAAACGTATGCTCCAAGCATTTTTCTTTGCTATATCTCCTGCTTTTAATGCCATATACATCTCCCCTTTTTGGCAGCTTTCTCTGCAGCTCTTACACCCGTATTACTTATTTCTTAACGAGGTTAGGATACCCAAGATCACAGCTAAAATATGAGTCAGGAAAAAAGTATAAACATTAAAAAATAGACTATTGGTATACTGATTAAACCAGCCAAAGCGATAAATTCTAGAGTCCGGTTCAGCGGGGGGTCCACCCAAAGCAAATATGAGTTCATTTGTATAATTTACGATTGGGAACACCAATAATGCACAGCATAAGAGTGACACTGATAATATAACCGCTGTTACTTTCCTATTCCTAGTGTTGTAAGATTGTTCTTTTGCCAGTTTATAAGTCAAGAAATAACTCGCGATAAAGATAGGTGAGAACAACATGATAATCAAAATACCCAGATTTCCATTACCTGAAATGACATCAGGTTTAATCGTAAACAGATGTTCTATGAGATAAAAACCAAGAAATGAAAATAGAAAACTCATGACCCAAAATATAGAGAATTTCTTCAATAAACCACCCTTTTACTGTAAGTTAATGAAATTGTATAAGCTTATCATATTACTCTTAATCCTTCTCTTACAATAGGTGAACTTCAGCAAGTAGAATTATGCTAAGGATCCGACTTTTTAAAAGAGGGTT
The DNA here is from genome assembly GCF_018613175.1 of Bacillus sp. ISL-47. NCBI lineage: Bacteria > Bacillati > Bacillota > Bacilli > Caryophanales > Bacillaceae > Bacillus > Bacillus sp. ISL-47. Next base: position 159,025 of record NZ_JAGGQS010000002.1, read on the forward strand.
CCTGTCAGTGATAAAAATTGGCTGGCATCTCCCCTGGTGGTTTTTCCCCTTAAACTGCTTTACTCATCTTAGGTGTCTTCATCACTTCGGTATTCTAAAATATCTCCCGGCTGACATTCTAATGCTTTGCAAATCCCCTCTAAAGTTGAAAACCTAATGGCTTTTGCCTTTCCATTTTTCAATATAGAGAGGTTAGCCATTGTGATTCCAACCCTCTCCGAAAGTTCTGTTACGCTCATTTTCCTCTTAGCCAGCATCACATCAATATTGATAATAATTGCCATTGTTTTCACCTCAAACCGTTAAGTCATTTTCTGATTTTATATCAATCGCTTCTTTTAACAGTTTTTGAAGAACAGCAGCAAAGACTGCGATAACCATCGAAGCAAAAGGAACAACCAATCCGACAAAGATGACACCTGGGGCATCGTCTTTCTCCGCAAAGAGATAGAAGAGCGGCAGGACTAGCACATGCAAACTGCTTATTGTAATTGCACAGTATTTGATCTTCTTTAAAGACTTTACAGATAATTCGGAGAAAGCTTTGTTTTTGTCAATATAGCGTAAAAGTTTAAAAGCCTGATACAAAGCAAAGTAAAAAGGGATCGCCGACGCATAAAAAATGATGGAAGCGAGATATCCTATAAAAGCAAAACCCGGAAGCAACTGTGCTGCAACATCCCCTATCTCAGGCACCAAAAATATACACAAAGCAAGAATCGGAATTCCTATAAGAATAACAGCTATCTTTAAAAAGAGTGTAGTTCCTTGTTTCATAAAAAGCACCTCACCAATTTATTATAAATTGATTTTAAAATATATTTTATCGTTTTGCAATAAATAATTACTGATTATAATTAAGTTTTTATTGAAATATAAACACCCCTTTGATATTAAGAAAAGATAAAAAGCATTACCTTAATAACTTTTGTTCAAAAAAATGGCCCGATTGTGGAAAGATAATCGGACCGTACTCTAAAGCTATTTATGCTGTTAGTAAAATGAGAAAATTGCATGCTACACCGATCATTCCGGCAGCCTGAGTTACCTTTTTATTAATCTATTAAGACTTCAGAATTGCAGATTTCAAAATTCAGGTTGTTTCCTGCCCTACACCTTATACTGCCTTGTCATTTTCGACAATGAGTTAGCTAGTAAATTTAACTTGATTCCTATCTCATTTGTATTTTCTATTTGTTTCGACTGAATAACACTCGAAGCAAGCATTTCTTCTGCACTGGCCAATGTTTCTTGGGAAACTGAAGAAAATTGATCTGCACCTTGCTCCAGATGAGGCAGCAATTGCTCCAGGTTTTCCAGCTCAGACTGCATGGATAGGAGCTTACTGCTAACAGCTGATATCTCATTCATTAGCTCATCAAAAGAATTTTTCGACTCACTTGCTATGACTAGATTGCCCTTTATTTTCATATAGATTTGATTAAACTCTTCCGAAGCACCTACCGTGATACTCTCCATATTTTTAATCGCATAAGTTATTTCCTCTGCAGCTGTTGCTGACTGCTCAGCTAGATTCCGGACTTCACCGGCTACAACAGCAAATCCTTTGCCGGCTTCCCCCGCACGAGCAGCCTCAATGGAAGCATTTAAAGATAGCAGCTTTGTTTGCTCTGCAATTCCCTTCACTAAACCTACAAGATTATGAATCGATCGTGAAAAATCTTTTACTTGGTTAATGGTGATGGTGAGTTTTTCAAAATCTGCGCCAAATGACTGGATGGCTGCAATCAGCTTGCCCATATTGCTTTCACCCCGTTTTGCAGACATATTCATAGTGACAGAACTGCTATTCACACTGTCCATATTTAAAAACATTTCTTCAATCTTATACTTCATCTCTTTAAAGCTAATCACGCTATTTTCTGAACTCGCAGCAGTCTGCTCCGCTCCCACTTTCACAAGATTAATGGCTGACACAAGCTGCTGGCTGCTTGTAAGGCCGCTCAAGGAGGACTCTTCCAGTTCATTACCTGTATTCTCCAGCTCTTTTGTTGTCTCTGTAAGCTCGCTCAGCATTTTCCTCATTTGTTCAATCATACTATTATAACTGTTATGCAAGGAGGTAATTTCGGGAATCGTCGTATGAATCTCGGTTGAACTTTGCAGATTGCCTTCCCGGACTTCCTTCATCGTATTTCTTAACTGATTAAGAGGCTTCGTTATTTTTCGCACAAATAGGCTAATAATGACAGCGGCAGCGATCAGGCTGACCGCAATGGCTGCCATTATAAAATAACCAATAGCACTAACATCGCCCACATACGACTTTGTCGGTATTAAGAGCACATATATCCCGGCTATTTCTTCCATCTCCTGAAAAGCCACTGTGTACTCTGTTCCATCCATCGATTCATGAATGACACCATTTTTCATTTTTGTGATTGTATTTATTGTAACCTCCGAAAAAGGTGCAGCGGAATTTTTGCTTACTTTGAAAGGCGTAATCTCCTTTTCAGAGATATAAAAAAAATCGGAGGAAATCCCATCTGTCTGAAGCTTTTTTTGCTGTGAACGAACATTAGCTTCAAGCTGCTGCATAAAGTAAGCATCATCACTGATATAAACAAATTTCAAGTTTTCCGCAATATAACCCATTAGTTCTGCTTCTCTCTCCAGCCGGCTTTCTATTGTTTCCATTGCTATTTCTTTTGCTTTTACGTATGAGCTAGAACCTAATACTGCAATGGTGATCAGCAGTAAGGAGAAAAATAAGGCAAATAACCTTGTACTCAGGTTCAGTTTATGACTGAATTTTTTCCTATCCCTTTTTATAGTGAGAAATCCGTTTAACCCATTTTTGCGCAAAATCAAAACCTCCAACTTATCATACTAATGACCTATATTCGAAATTATACAGAGCAAATGTAAATTGGATGTAAAGATTTCATAAAGAGTTAATTTTTTCTAACTTGAAAGGACTTTATCTAATATGATAGAGAAAAAACTGGTATAGATTTTATAGTAGGCGCTATCCGTATTTGTTTCATAAAGCTCAAAAAAACATAAGAAATGACGTGTGCCAACACACACGTCATTTCTTATGCCATTTATTAAGAAAACACACAAAAAAAACGGGAACCTATAAGCAAAGTTGGTGAAGTCTTTTTCTTTATTATTCTGCAATTTTTTTAATCGCCTTATTTTTTCCGGACTGACTGAAAGCCCGGCTTATAGCCAACTGACCGATATATTGAGAAATTGACCGATAAAAATGAATTCTGACTGATATATTTAAAAAGTGACAGATAAAATCAAAATCTGACTGATAAATCATTGAAAGTGACTGATATCCATATCATCTAAGAGCAAGAAGGCCAACTCCTTGGAGCCGGCCAAATGTTTTGAAGCAATTTCATCTATTTTTCTGCTGATATTTTTTAAATAGAGATTTTTTCGGCTGCCTTTGTTTTGCCTAATGCCTTTAATGGCGCTTTGCCCACATTCCCATATGCATCAAGCGCATGCACTTCAATTTGATATGCAGTATTAGCCTGCAGTCCTTCAATTCTTAAAGTTAATGGATTCGGTACAGGATCCTTATAGAATTCTGAAAAAGCAAGAAATTCCTTGGCAGCATCCCCGGATTCGGCATTTCTTGCCACTACTTTGTAGTCATGAACAAGAAGGTCATCCTTAGCCTGGTTAAACATAATGGCCAGGGAGGTGGCTGTTGTCATTTCATTATTAATGGAGAGCATTGCTTCTTTTGAAAAAAAAGGCGGTTTCATATCCCTGTTTTCTGTGTAAATAAAGTTTTGCTTATTGGCTGGGTAGCTGATTTCAAATGGCTCTCCAGTCCAGTCATTATTGTGAATATCACGGCGCTTAATGAGTACTTTGTTGTTATATACCTCTACCACTAATGCCTGATTCAGGACATCCGCACCCTCTGGTACTTCGCCTTGAATTCTGCCTGCATCCAGCCACAGATAGGCCCCTGTTGAAGTTCCAATTGACGTGAAATCCTTCTGATGGATAATCCTTGGATCATCAAGCGGATAGTGGGTGTGACCTGAAAACGAAATGACTTGCGGATATTCCTTCAACGTGTCGTAGAAAAGGTCTCGATTCTGATTAAAGCCCCATTCGCTTCCGTACACAGTCCCTTTAATCGGCTGATGGTGGAAAACAAATATTGGCTTTTTCGGATCATCTTCGTGCGCGATCTTTAGCTGCTCACTTAGCCAATTAATTTGTCCAGCCGAGAAGGTTCCCTCTGTTTTTCCGTCCTCAGTGCCAAGAACGATAAAATGATAATCTTTGATCACTTTATGATAGTAAATAGATTCCATACCCGTTTTTGCGAGGAAGCGCTTTTGGGCGTCGGCTATTGATAGACCATTCCAGTAATCATGATTTCCAATGGCAAACATAGAAACTGCACCTGGCTGTTTGTGTACATTATAAGCGGACATGAACTTATCGTATTCGGATACATATCCATAATCAGTTAAATCTCCTACAACCAGAAAAGCATCCTGCTTGGGAGCAACCTTATTTAATTGCTCCAACGTGACAATAAATTTTTCCAATGTTTTATTGCTGCTATTATGGATATGAATGTCACTGATAACTGGAAATACTAAATCCGGTTTCTTTCCGGTTGAATTCATAATGGAAGTTGAAGAAGATGCACTCGCTGAAATGAGGTTGAACGAATTTGCAAGTGATAAGCCGATCGTTGCGCCGGCAGCCATCGTCGTTTTTTGCAAAAAGGCACGGCGGTCCATTTCGTTTGTTAAAATACTATTCTCTCTAGTTACATTGTTTTTATTTTTCATTACACCTGCACTCCTTACTCAACTAATTTATTCACCAGTGCTCCCATTCGTTGTATGTATTTCTCAATCACTCATGCTTATCTCAATCTTTTATTCAGCACACTGGCGACTCTTAAACTTTCATTATTTCCCTTCCAAAGGTAGCGGGTCAATGCTTTGGTCGTTGGCAGTTAAGTCAATGCCATAGTCTTTGGCAAAAACCATATGCGTATCAACCAATATCCCTTCATGGTTCTCATCCAAATTGAATACTCTTGCACCGCGGAGTCTATTTCGGTCCTGGCCTGAAAGACCGTATGTGCCGAAGCCAGTATTGCCGGCGTATCCTAGCAAAATCCCATAGTAGTTGCCGCAATATGTATTAATATGATCGTGTCCGCAGAATACTCCCTTAACATCTCCTCTATCCAGCATGGCTGTAAATAATCCGCTGTTAATCGGACCCGGACACTCATCTTCATTGCGTTCTCCTGTGATTTGATGCCTTGCCGCCGCAAGATCATGACCTGCTTGTGTTCTGCCATCCACACTTCCCCACCACATAAAACGGTGCTCCCATAGGGGAATATGAATGAATACTAGGGAAGGCACTTTATATCCATATTGCTTTTCGATCACTTTGGATCTCTCATAATACCAATTGACCTGATTGAAACGGAGCCAATCCCACGTTGGATAGCCTTTAAAATCCTGACCGGCAATGGTTTTTGGTGCATATCGCCCGCTGTCCAGCAGCCAGAGATTAAATACCGCTTTATTCCCGCTTGATTGTCTGATTAGCAGGTTCATATTTCCTGTACCAGTAAGGCCTTTTTTGCCAGGAACGTTCATATTATGCTTGTACTTCATATAAAACTTGAGCATATCATTCTCATCCATGCCAGTCTTTGGCGTTGAGTCTTCATCATGGTTTCCGAACGTAGCCGCCCAGCGGATTCCTCTCTTTTCCATAGGCTGAACGACATTGTTCATCGCTTGCTTCATTTCCATTTCAGAATCACAGCCGCCGGTGATATTGTCCCCGTTCAAAACAACAAAATCAGGTTTTTCCGCGTCAAGAACCTTTTCCATCAATTCAATCGTTCTGCGGTCAATCCGTTCATCATCCTGGGTATCGTTAAACTGTACAACCTTAAACTTGCCATTAGAATTGAATGCAAGTTTAGGAGCTTCCATCTTTTCGCTTCGTTCCTCCGCTTGCGCTTTACCAACAAGCAAATCTCCAGGCAAGCCTGAAGCAGCCATCGTTAAAGCAAGCGTCCCCATTCCTCCCGCTTTAATAAACGTCCTTCTATCAAGCCCTTTGCTTTCGTTCTGATTACTCACTAACTCAGCCTCCAATGGTTTTATGGTATCATTTCATGAATCGGGGGGAGCATTCCTCCCTACACTTAAAATCGTAGAATAAATCTATTAATGGAGTATTAATAGAACTAGAGTGTTTAGTAAAGAAAGTATAATAAATGTAAAGTTTTTTAATCCATAATAAAAAGCCTGCCCGAATTGAGACAGACTCCCACTATCTATATTTGTGTTCGTACCATTACTCAGACTCATCATCCCTGCTCACGGTATAATTACGATCCGCTTCCTTTATAAAATGAACCCCGCTCCCTCTTTCCATCACAAAGTTCATCTTGTATTGGGTTCTTTTCGTTATTTTCACTTCCAGCTGTTCAGCTCGGTCATATCTGTCAGATAGCTTTCTCTCAGAGATATCCAGTGTGATGGAAGGTCCATCTATTAACATCACCTTCGCCTGGTTGTATTTTTCAGGCAGGATGCGGTGTACATGGTGAAGGGCCAGCCACACACATTCATCATTCTGTGGAGAGATATGTGAAAACCAGTACATATCAATATTTCCAGCAATACGGATGGGCGCTGCCTGGCATGCACCTACGATCGATTTGGAGCCGCTGATCGCACCCTCCAGACTGGAGCCATAGTAACTAAGGCTTGTCTGCATAATCTCAATGGGTTTCATCGTGACAATAAAGGTTTGGCTTCCCTGGATTACTTTGCTATAGCATCTGCCTTTTGCATCAAATTCCGGCAAAATCGCTTTCGTTTCAGGATGGATGATATAATGAGGGATAAAAACTAATGTCATGTTATGACTCCTTTTTGGTAATTTACTATTTTTAAAGAAAGGAGTATACTTAGCAAATGAGCTGGTCTACTCCATCTCATGAGAGCTCTCAGGCGATTGTCTTTCCCGGACCCGCCTGAGGGTTTTTGTTGTTTTAGGCACTTTTCCAGTTTCGACGACTGTATGGCTGATATTTCTTTTAATGTCTGACATTAATGATCATTAAAAGCCCATTTGTCATTCGGCAGGATTTGACAAATTTCACCTCCTTTTACATTATAATGGGGCTTTTTTACTATTGTAAAAGCTTATTTTTCGATCCTCGAAAAGTATTTTTTTGCCTAATATGAGCCTTGAAATCCAATATTGACAAATTTGCGCGAATTTTTTATAATGTTCAATTTTATTCATTTTTCCTGAGAAATTAGCTTTTACAATCTGAATCACCGTTCATTTTGTGACATATATCATAGGGTATGAAAGAATTTCTGGGTGCTTAAGAATGTCACAAAAAATTCATCATTTAAAAATGGGCACATAAAAAAGTTGAGACCACTCTATTAGCAGCCTCAACACCCCATTTTTATTTTTATAAAACCTGATCGTTAAAACCTAAATACGTGTAAAAAACAAAATGACGAACACCAACGTGATGACAGCCATAACAACCAAAGACATCATCTTTGTGTACCGAATAGCCCCTTCAGATATTTCAGGTTCTTCTTCATACATCCAGCGTTTTCCCCATAACATACTTTCTTCAGGATCAAAATAACTCCATAAAAGGACTCCATATACCGGAATAAATAAAATGAACACCAATATAAGTTCTGCCATCCCTTCCCCCCTATATCAGACTCTTAATATTTATATACGGATGTGCTTTCAAATTGTTTCATGTTTTGCTATGGAAGCTCAGTAGAAAAAAGCAATCCTATATTTACTTAACCTCTGCTTTCTTTCCATCAAAGCCGGCCGGATTGTTCTATTTCCATAGATATTATAAGGTTCATGGCTCCCCTTGAATACAAACGAATAATAACTAATTTCTAAGATTATTCTCAGCCATAAAAATTTGCCAGGCCTCCATTACGACCGGCAATTCCTTCATTTAATGCAGTTTTAAAAAGGTTCACTTAACGTTATTCATTTTATTAAACTCTCGTATGGAGTTGATTGTTTCATACATGGAAAGGTCCTTCAAGTATTTGAATCCCCCCATTAAAGGTGTGCTATTCGCTTCTATAATCCAAACACGCCCACTTTTATCTGCTGCCAGATCATAGCCCCATAGGAGATGGTCTTCAAAGTGCCTTGCTAAACATTCGGTTGCTACCATTGAAACATGATCCAATTCTTCCATAACCTTTTGTATATTAACATCTTTTATATTGGACTTTTCCAGCGCTTCTTCCACAGAAAGGACGGATCCTTCCTTACTTAGGTTGGTAACAAAATAGCCACTGCCGGCAATCTTAGCGTGCTTTCCTGTAAGAATCCAATCAGCAGTGTCTTTTTTTCGCTGTACAATATACCGAAAGTCAATCGGCCTTCCATTTACTTCAGCTAACGGGATGCAGGCTTGAATAATACTGTGGCCCCTTTTCCTGCGTGCTAAATACTTATAAAGCCATTTGAGGCCTTTGATTATAACCGTGTTCTTTTCAAAATGAACTTTATATTCCCCTTCATCCAATTTTGTCACTTTCCTAATCGCAGTGGCCGCTGATCCAAAAATGGGCTTAATGATCAATTCCTGATGGTGCTCGAGCATCAAATACAGATTTTCTTTTGTGAATGTGACTGTCTCCGGATTATAATTCCTAACACTCGGATCTTCCATTAACAACTGGTGTTTAAACCATTTATCCATTTTTTTTCGATTCCGCACATAAATTTCTCCTTTTATATACAGCATATTAACTCCTCTAAAAATAGACTGATGCATTCATCCATTTGTCCAGGAAAAAGGTGCATGCCTACTACTTTCTAAATGGTGTGAATACATTAACCTAAAAGGACCATAATGGAGGGTTTCACTATGCCGCACCTAAGGCCAAAAATGACTCTTTACGATATATTTGGACCCGGCTTTATTCTCAACCCCAGAGCTTCCTATCATAATATGTATTGGCTGCCTGACTTGATCTCACAGCATTCGGCGACAGGGGGTCCCATGCCTGTGGCGGGAAAATTGCCCCTTTTATGCCATCATGATGTTACTAGCCAGGCAGGCACTTCCATCCTCAAAGATGCAGGATTGGATCTGGCCCCCAACCGGATTTATTATTCGGACAAACAAAACTATTATGAGGTACTCGATTCATTAGAAAGTGCAAAAGAAAAAATCATATTTAACTGTCCTCATTTGCCGGAAGAGTTTGATTACAACCGATATTGGATCGATCCGGAGCTGATTTTCTTTTTAAATAATAAGAAAAGCCTTGGAGAACTTGTTCCGAAAGAGAACCTTGCCAGGCGTGAAATCCTTGCCATCAATGATTTTCTTAAAAACCAATTTTCACTGAACCTTCCTTTCGTTGTAAAAGCAGCCACCAATGAACCTTCAGGCGGAGGAAATAACGTTGTGATTTGTAAAGATGAGGAAAAACTTCAATATGCAAAAGAGTTATTAAAATCATGTGAGTTTGTGATTATCGAAGAATATATTCCAATAAATGCGAATTATTGTGTCCAATTTGCCAAGACCTACCAAGGCGAACTCGCTTACCTCGGAGGATCGGAGCAGATTATTCAGGATGGAGTCAAATACAAAGGAAATTGGTTTGAACGAGACCATCAGCCGCCGAAGGAAGTCACGGAACTAGGAAAAGTGATAATGGAAAAGGCTGTTTCTCTTGGTTACTGGGGTGTTGCCGGATTCGATATCGTTGTGGGCAAAGATAACCGCATCATGGCCCTTGATCTGAATTTCCGGCTGAATGGCTCAACGGCCGCCTTGCTTTTAAGTGAAAATGTCATGAAGTCCCTTAACGTAAGTACACTAAAGGTAAGATCCTTTCGAACAGTCATCAGCTTTACTAAGCTTGAAACCTTTACAAGAAACTTAATCAATCAGCAAAAACTAGTCCCTCTTACGATCTACAAGCCAGAACATCCAAGGCAAAACAATCCAATCGTTTTAAGGTGCTTGCTGGCAGGCAACTCCAAGAATGAAATACTTCGTACGGAGCAGCAGATTGAACAAATGTTTGAGATCAAGGAATAGCACATTTTTAAAATAAAAGCCTTTTGATCATCCAATCTGTAAAATCACGCCAAATGGGAACCATAAGGAACAAAATAGAAATCCTTATTACTCAGGAGGCGATGTTATGACTGAAAACACACCACAGGATGTAAACCGAATCCAGGAAGAAGCGCAAAAACAGGATCAAGAGGCAAAGAAAGCGCAGGAAGTTGTGGAAGACGCCATTTCGAAAATGAGTCCGCAGCGGCAGTATGAGAAAGAGAAGGAACAGAATAAGCGATAATAGAAAAAGCCTTATCCAAGGGGTTCAACCCGGATGGAATAGGCTTTTTTCTCGATTTTATTTCATAATCTTTGACTTAATCAATTTAAATAAAGATTTCCTTAATATCTTTGAAAACTTGAATAAAACAGCCGTATTGGAATCGAGGATCGGGTTAAGTGTTTTATAAACTGCATGCTCCGTATAGCAGTAGTGGATATCATTTGGTTTCATGCCCATTTTTCTGGCATTTACAGCGATTTCCTTGGCTTTTTCATCTAAAATAATGAGCTTATCAGCCTTCGCTTCCATCACCTTGCTGGCCATATAGCGGTATTGCTCCTTCGCTTCCTGATTTCTTCCGATTTGCGGAAAAGAACCTAAAGCAGCTATTTTCTTTCCTTTTGCAGTATCTTTTAGAACGTTTAGAGCCCCTTCCATCGCAAGAGGCGTGTTGTTCCAGGAATCATCAATAATCAAACAGCCTTTTATTCCAGGAAGCAGCTGCAAGTGGGATTCCAGGTGCTGGAATTTTGATAATTTATCGATGACCTCCTCAATATCTAAGCCGATCTGGTGAACGGCCGCAATCGAAGCTAAAGCATTGTAAAGATTATGTTTTCCATACCCTGGAATCAATGCCGGGTATTCCTTGTTTTTGTAAACAAGCATAAAACGTATTCCTTTATCAGTTTGCTCCATTTCCTTTGCCATGTAATCCGCAGGTTCATATATTCCAAAGGTCATTTTTTGAGCAACATGACTCATATCAATCTTTTTGATATTGTGATCATCTGCATTAATAATGAGGAGATCTTCGGTTTTCATCCCATCCATTATTTCCGCTTTTGCCTTAATGTAGTTTTCCATCGTTTTGCAGCCTTGTAGATGGTAGACATCAATATTCAATAATATCCTGATCGTAGGCTGGAAGTACTTGCATGCCAGACTGACATCCCCAGGCTTCAATAGCCCCATTTCGATAACCGCAGCATCTGTTTGATCATCCATCTCTAAAAATTTCAGCAAATGGACCCGGCCGAGATTAAAGCTCCGATAGGTGGATTGAACATTTCATGCCATCCAATGTTAAGACTTGTGTGATCATTTCCTTGGTGGTGGTTTTTCCGCTCGTACCCGTTATGCCAACTACGGGGATTTTAAATAAACTCCGGTAATGGCTCATCAAGCTCCAGTAAGCTTCCCGAACATGATCGACCTTTATCACTATGTTACCATTCTTTGCTGTTCCTGGTTTTTCCGTTACAATCACAGCATTTATCTTTCTTAAATGATGTAACCCTCTTTTCGGATTAAAATGAAAAAACAGCGTACCATTGCCAGATTTCACTTTAAGCGGGTCATATTCAATGTTATTGATCGACGGATTCCCTTGACCCGAAACAATCGTTCCATTTATTATTTTTACGATTTCGTCTAATGGTATAGCTTTCATTCCCTCTGCCCTTCCTCTCTTGTGGAGTAAAATAATCTGCAGGCCAAATAGGTGTCTTGTATTTAGGATATAGAAATCTATAAATAAAGATCGGTACAATCAACTAAGTCATCCAGAAAGGGCTTGTACCTATTGTAGAGAACATTTCCAAAATGAGTCCGCAAAGGCAAGAAAAACGATCATTCAAAAAGCCTTATTCCATCATCCCGCTGGAACAAGGCTATTTTTCTGTTATTTTCCTTCCCCACTCCATATCTTCTTTTCTGCTTTTTGCAAATAATGCATCGGGATAAAGGTGATATAAAAGACAAACAGTGCAGCAATTTCAAGGGTTACATAGTACCACACCCCGCTGCCAAAAAAGGACAACAGCGTTTTTGTTTCGGTTGGGCTGGCCAAATAGAAAAAGTTTGTGCCGAGCAGGAGGTTTAAGATAAAGACTGGCACTGCGATTACATTGAGTGTCATAAAGCTGGTTAATACCGCTTTCTTCGGAACTCTGTACCCTTCAAAAAGAATGAAATAGACAACGGCTAAGGGAATGGCTGAATGATGAAGGAAGTATTTGATGTAGCGATAATGAGGAAATTGGTAAATCATATCCGGCGTAACCATACTTAAGATGGGAGGAATGGTGCCGATAAAATACAGCAAATAAAATGCTTTTTTATTGCCTTTTAAGAACAGAAACAGTGCAATGAAGGTGCTGAGAGAACAAAGCTGCAGCGGCAAATCCGCCACTTCCCACTGATTGGTGAGAACGAGCCACAAATGATGCGTGACTTCACAGGCCAGCAGCACAGCAAACAAAGACCACTTCATCATCTTCTGATATGGCCTAAGCGCTTGCCTGTAATACACCAGCCACCAGCAGGTAAAAAAGAAAAGAATCAATGTAACAAGATGCATCAAGGAAAAAGTCTCAAATCCCTGCATACCCGTTACCGAAAACATGATGTCATCCCCCTTCAATATGGATTGAAGTGCTGTTTGATTCATTGTATTCACGGGGAGGAAAATTAACACGGGAAATAGGCGGGAAATCTTATTGAAATTTGGCTCTTTTCGCAAGGTCCTCGATTGTCGTCTTCATAAACGCTTCATGAAGACCCCATTCCTTATCTACTTACGATTTTGGTCTTCATGACCGCCCCATGGTGACCTTTCTTTTAGATATTCTTCCGTTTTCGTCTTCATAAATGCTTCATGGCGACCTTTCTCTTGGCTACTCTTCCATTTTCGTCTTCATGGAAGCTCCATGGCGACCTTTCTCTTGGCTGTTCTTCCGTTTTCGTCTTCATAAACGCTCCATGGCGACCTTTTTCCTGCCTGGCCTCTAACTTTCGTCTTCATGAAGACTCTATGGCGACCTTTCTCTTGGCTATTCTTCTATTTTCGTCCTCATGAACGCTCCATGGCGACCTTTCTCTTGGCTATTCTTCCGTTTTCGTCGTCATGAACGCTCCATGGCGACCTATTTCCTGCCTGGTCTCTAACTTTCGTCTTCATGAAAACTCTATGGCGACCTTTCTCTTGACTGCTCTTCCGTTTTCGTCGTCATGAAGACTCTATGGCGACCTTTCTCTGAGCTATTCTTCTATTTTCGTCCTCATGGAAGCTCTGTGAATACTATCTTCTTGCTAGGCTCCATTTTTCGTCTTGATGGCGATTTCACAAAGACCTATTTCCTTGCTGTCCAATAAATCCGTCACTTGAAAAATTAATGGGGGTCTCCTTCTGTCCTGCCCATTTTCCCTATGGACACTCACCTGCCTAATCCTAATTTGAATATATTGTAGGAGTTAGTGGAGGTGATGAAGTTTAACATGTTATATACAGATGATGCCTCCGAGCGGCACCTTTTAAAAGAATGGAAACGGGACGCATTGGAGAAGTTCAATAAGAAGCTGTCAGATAAAGATAAGCCGTTCCCCTGCATCCCTGCTACCATTGGCTTTTCCAAAAACCAGCTTCGTTATGGCTTTGCTGAAGATCCCAGAGAAGAATCCACAACTGAACAGGTTGCAGCGTTGCTAAAGGAATACACCCTGCATTCAAGAACATTCGGGAACTACTCCTCTCTAATCATCTTCTATAAAACACCTGATAAAATAAGGAGTTCTTATACTGTAAAACAATTCGAGCAGCTGTTTTGGCAGCAGCTTGCCAGCTTAAGTGAAATTGATGAAGTTGAGTGGCCGAACAATATACCGAAAGACCCGCATGATCCCGTTTGGGAGTTTTGCTTTCATGGCGAACCGTATTTTATGTATTGCGCCACCCCAGCGCACGTTAACCGGCAGAGCCGCCACTTTGACTACATGATGCTTGCGATTACACCAAGATGGGTATTAAAGGAATTTATGAAAAAAGAGTCCTTGGCCCTTAAAATCAAATCCCAGGTGCGAAAAAGACTGAAGAAGTATGACAGCAGCCCCATACACCCAGACTTGAACAGTTATGGAGCGGAAGATAACTTTGAATGGAAGCAATATTTTATAAGGGACGATGAGACCACTATATCCAAATGTCCCTTTCACAGGTTTTTGGGAATGACTAAGAAAAGCACGTAAAAAGGAGAACAGAATCCAATTCTGTTCTCCTGCTATTTAAATAAACAACTGTTCATACACTTCATTCAGCTGGCGCGCTCTTTCTTCATCCTGTTCCTGTCTGGAATACTCAATTGCTTCCTCCAGTACTTTATTAAGGTAATTGCTTTCTTCCTGTGTTAGCTGCCAGGCAAAAATCTGTTCGGATTTAAAATCATGGGTAGATAACCTTTTAAAAAGCCTTCTGCCTACAGCATCGTTTTCGGTATGAGCAGATAAAATCTCACGCAAATAATTCAAGGATTGTTCCATCTAAGTCCTCTCCTTCCTGTTTACAAAGCAGATTATTTTGGCATTTTTCAGGAAAGCTTATTTATCATCATCCACATAGGCATCGTGCTCAAAAGCCGGCAAGTCACCAAAGGATGTCATAATTCCTTCTTCATCCAGGCTTTCTTCATATTTATCATGCTGATCATTCGGGTAAACCGTTACATTCTTTCCATACATATCATTGCCCACGAAATTTTCATAATCCTCCACATAACCCACATTTTCGTCATACTCAATGTAAGTATCATTATAATGCTCGGGCGGAACGGCTAAATCGGATGGCGTTTCGGACGTTCCCCATTTGGCAACTTCTTGCCAGGAGTCTTCAGCATCATATGCTACATTTTCATCCTGCTCATCCATATCAAATTTGCCAAACGGAGGCATCAAAACCCCTTCCTCAATGGGACGGTTCGTCGAAACAGTCTGGTCAGGAGAATGCTCCTTGCAATATAGAGTTTCCGGGACTGCTTGAAGTCTCTCAAGGGGAATGTCTTTATTGCAGGCAATGCACTTGCCATAAGTCCCTTTTTCGATAGAAGCAAGTGCTGCTTCAATTTTCTCCAATTCGTAATCTAAATGCTGATGCAAGGCAATGTCCTTTTCGCGCTCAAACAATTCAGTGCCCTCATCACCTGGATGGTTGTCATAACTTGATAACTCTCCCATGGATTCATGAAAAAAATCTGACTTTAAACCAAAATTGTCATTAGCATCCTGTCTTTTATTTATATCCTCTTTCATCTTTGTCAAAGCTGATCGGAATTCTGCAAATTGCGTTTGATTTTGCGGCATCGTATCATTCCTTCTAAAGTGTCGTTTTCTTACTTAGTATTTAGCATTTAAAGAAAGAAATGAGGAAGTTTTTATACCGGTTAAACCATATTATGGACTGTGTATGATATGTAACGGAGGCATCGGAAAGAATAATTGCTGTTATATGCAAAAATAACCTGTATTTTAGAAGGTAATTATTAAGGCTGGTTAGCGACGATTTTTAATATAGCCCTCGTTATTTGGTCGTTAATCACATTGATTAGCGACGATTTTCGTTGCTGCTCTTGAAATTTGGCCGTTATTCATCCATATTAGCGACGATATCCCCTACTGCCAGTCAAGATTTGGTCGCTAATCATAATCATTACCGACGATACCACATGCTGCCCTCGAGATTTGGTCGTTATTCTCAACGATTAACGACGATATAACATGCCGCCCTCAATATTTGGTCGTAAATCACACCCGAAATCAAATTTCATTATGATTCACTTTTCCCTCCCAATTTTAAATGGAATAACGGCATTTAATGAATATCATTTCTCTTATCAAAATAAAGGCTCCCATCCGGCTGCACTTCTGCATAAAACACGTCACTAACTGATTGAATATCTGCTTTTTTTAGCTCCTGATCAAGCCAGCTGTGGTCAAGTTTTAGCTTAGAAAGGTTTTCTTTGTTTATTTTCCCATCAGATATTACTTCTGTTGCGAGAGGAAATGTGGTTGAACTTGTCTGAAAGCGGCCGATATCACTTTTGGTAACCGGCTGTTTGTTTTCCTTTATTAAGACAGACAATTGCCCATTGGTTTCTAAAATAGCGTAATCCACATCTAAAAGAGAGAACACATCTCTCTGCCTTAACATCGCTTTAAGTGCATCAATATCAAGCCTGGATTTTTTAAGAGCACCCTCCATAATCTGTCCATTTCTAATGACAATTAAAGGGTCACCCGTTGTAACTTTCCTTCCCCGTTTTGATTTAATATCCACCATATCCATTAACAGTGTAAAAAATGTCCAAACCATTAAGGCAATGACTCCATTTCTGATGCTAAGATTTTGATTCACTGCAAGGTTCGCGGTGATTGAACCGATCCCAATTGCGGATGTCCAGTTAAAAAAAGTCATTTGGCTAATTTCTTTTCTCCCCATCATTCTTGCTAATAAAAACAGAACCAAAAATGAAATAGCTACACGAAGAATTACCTCAGTTACTGTCATTGATTTCACTCCTTATTTTCTAAGTTCTCCCATAATAAAGAAAATAATCCCGGCCATTGGACGGGATTACTTTCTTAGAGCTTAAGTTCCTATTGATCCATATTCTCAAAAGGATTAGCAAAAACATGTACTTTTACAATGGGAATTAAGTTATTTACCTTTTGGTGTACCATGTATATATCCAGGGGCAGGATTCAACTCAGGTGCTTGCCCTGTAGCAACAGGCTTTGCTTCATATTTAAACTGACTTAACCCATCCATGGAAGGCCCTGATGCCCAGCGGCCTTGCTCACTTTCTGTTCCCTCCGAGCAGCTCATAAAGGTATAGGCCACGTCTGACTTTTCGTATTCACGGTTGAATGTGCTTGGTACCACTAAGCCCTCCTTTTGCTCCAACTCTGCGATTGCAGCTGCCCATTGGTTTTGGTGGTAGGAATCACGGGCAATCAGGAAGGATAGCATGTCCCTTACACCTGGATCATCTGTCATTTCATATAACCGGACTACCTGGAGACGGCCCTGGGATTCGGCATTTAAGTTGGCTCTGAAATCTGCCAGAAGGTTTCCGCTTGCTATAATATAGCGAGCCGTCCAAGGGAAACCAACTGCATCGTTCGGACTGGCTCCTAACCCATTGACGATGGCATGCTGCGGGTTCATGCCTCCCATCACACTGGCAATAACGGGATCCTTGGCAGCTTCCTCCTGCTCCTCAACAGGTGCTTTATCAAGGAGCTGGGCTATCATGGTTGCAAGCATTTCGACATGGGCAATTTCTTCTGTGCCAATGTCCATAAGCATATCACGGTACTTTTGTTCTCCCCGGCAGTTCCATCCTTGAAAGAGATACTGCATCATAACAGATATCTCGCCAAACTGTCCGCCTAATACCTCCTGCAGTTTTTTTGCATAAACAGGATCAGGCTTGCTTGGCTTTGCTCTATATTGTAATTCTTTTACATGAAAGAACATGGTAGACACCTCCGTATTTTTAGCAATACATCGTTAGTGTCTCTTTCCGCTATTTATCCTATTCCACTATCCAATTGTGATAAAAAACCAATCGTCATCCATTCGCTTTAAAAACAACCATCCTTTAAAATCAGCGAATTAGTCGACCTTTCTTGGATTGAGAAATTATTGTATTTGACTTTTAGTTCAGAAATTTAATAAAGACAGATAACAAAGGGTCATCCCCTCTATTTGAATCGAAAAGACCTATTATGCTTGCCTGTTGATAATTAAAGGTGAACCTGCTACTCATTTAATTGATTTACAACCCCATCTGTCGTTACAATCGTTGCGAACTCTTTATGCAGAGCAGCAAGCTCAATCTCGTGGATCACCTCTGGAGGATGTACTGTCCCCATGTGATCAGTGATCTCAAAAGCAGCGATCGCATCCGAAACCAGATAGGTATCAAATCCCAAATTCCCGCTCATCCGGGTGGTTGTTGAAACACAATGCTGAGTGGACAGCCCGGTGATGACGACAGACTTAATTTGCTGCTGACGCAGGTAGGATTCCAGTTCGGTTCCGATAAAAGCACTGTTCACATTTTTTGAAAAAATCATCTCTCCTGGCTTGGGATGCAGAAGATCCTTAAACTCTATCCCCTGGACGTTCTTATGATATAGCGGCGATTTCGGATCAAGAGACAAGTGCTTTGAATAGACAACGGGCCAGTTTCGATTACGCCACTCGGTTAACAGACGAAACGTATTATTCTCTGCATATGGATTATTGCGCTTGCCCCAATAGGGATCGTCAAATCCTTTTTGCATATCCAAAACCATTAAAGCGAGCGGACTTGAAAACTGATTCATAAATACCCTTCTCTCCTATTATTTTACCTTGTAATCTGGAGCGCTAAGTGCTCCAATAATTTTGCACAATCTTATTTCCTGATCTTTCCACATGTTAATGATCACTGTTTTCTTTCTCTTTAGGACCTGCTTGCTATTTTTCATTTTGACAGGAAATAGTTGTTTTCATACAAAAATGCTGTTCTATGGAGGAAGTACGTGGAATGAAAAACAAAGTGTCCTGGATTACCATATGATTGAGGGATATGGTAAGTTTCAAAATCCCTAACTCTCACGCCGTAAACGCCAACTAAGTTAAAGACTCATTTTTTCCCATACCAAACTTCGGCGAGTAATCGGACAGCTTCATTTATCTCTTCTTCTGACAGCAGTGCGAACCCTAATAAAATGGTTTGGCCTTCATTTCTGCCAAATTGTGATACTGGATATATCTTTATTCCCGCCTCATCTGCTTTCGCAATAGCCCGTCATTCCATTTTTCTCACCTGGCAGAATCACTGAGCCTAAACACCTTTTTGATGCTAATTAGCATTATTTTGGTTAGTACTTTATCGTTTTTACTGTATATAAGCAGCCTGAAGTACCTATCACCAACTGAAACCAGTCTATTATCCAGTATTGAGCCCCTTGTGGCAGCAGTCGTTTCTTTTATCTGGCTAAAGGAAACATTTGGCGCTTATCAGTTAATAGGAGGGCTATTTATCATTGCAGGCGTTCTATTCTTATCAATGACCAAAAAGGAGAAGGAAGCAATTATTTTGCAGCAAAAAGGGGCTTAAGCATAAAGTCAAGGAGAATGGAACTCCAGCTTACACACATGCCATTAAATGAACTGGAAAATCCAATGAAGCTTTTGAGGAATACCAAATGAGCAAAAGCATCTCTTCAATAGATGAATGAGATGCTTTTATGAATTCAGTTGCTCTTTGCTGCTCATTTTTTTAACGAATTTGGTAAAAAAATAAGCAATATAAGTAATCACTATGTCAATAAGAAACAAGTATAATTGATTCATCCCTTTATTAAATTCAACCATTCCGATAAATGCTTCTATGGTCGCAAAGCCAAATGCAAACACAGCGCTTAAGAAAAACGTGTACACCAGGAAGTTCTTCTTATGATTCAAACAGTATTGGTACAGTAATAAATAACCCACCGGCAAGGCAGAAGCAGTCATGTTGAGTGCATTCGGGAAGATTGGTGATAAAAAGTACGTGTGGACGAAAATACTATAGCGCTGAAGAGCAAGATCAGTATAAGCCCATAGCAAATGTACGGTATATCCAAAGAAGAATAATTCAAAAACCCGCCTGCGATCGACTGTAAAATAAAGCAGAACCAGCGGAAGTACCAGTAGAGAAATCACAACCCAAAACTGCCAGGTTCCCATGTTTGAATAATCATGCCAGTAGGATGTGATTAATGAATTCATATCATTACTCTGTTTGAAAATCTCGTCCCAGTACTCTCTGTAACTCATACAATGACCTCCTAAAATGCTCATCCAATAATATTCTCCAAGGATAATGGCAGCTTTTAAAAATGGTTAATGGTGTTTTATATCTCGGTTTATCTTATTTGTCCCTAATTGGAAAAAGCCTTTTTCCAGCATGGGCTTAATTAAACGGGTAACTGTTGAAATATGCCAGCACGCTGGCTCGCTTCCACCATTACCTTAACCTGCACTAGCTAGAACAATTGTATTACAAGTATTATTTTTGGATAAACGAAATAAAATATGCATAAAACAGAGGTGTTAAAACTAAATCTGCATTTATTGATCTGCTAACGTCCAAGCAGAGTGACCTGCCCTTTAATTTCCATTGGGAAATTAAAAAAGCGATAAAAAGGTTATTAAGGAATAACCTCTTACATCGCTATAGGTATAGTTAATATGTATTTTTCCCTTGTTGATCGAAAATCACACCAAATGGTACTCCCTGACTGGCTAAATTTCCTTTTTTACTGCTTCTCTTATAGATTCGATAAGCGGCTGCGGCAAATTTGCCGGAAGAGACGTTCCATTCTCAAATATCCAGGCATTGATTATTTCCAGATCTGCTTTTTTAAATGTAATGCTATAATCGTTATTTTCATGGCTAAATTCAGCAGTCACATACTCTTAGCCATCAAACTCGTCATCAATAATCATGTTGGTTATTTCATACGGCTCCACGGTTAATCTCCTTTATTATCTTTTTTTGGCTGTTTTCCGTATAGATTGGTGTGTTTGCTTAAGAACTCTGCCCGTTGATTTCCGCTGCAGGCACTCGCTTTCCACGGGGCTACCGGGAGCCTCCTCGACGCTCTGCGTCTGCGGGGTCTCCCTTGGAACGCTACTCCCGTAGGACATTGAATAAGCTTCCTCGAATGGACATCGCACGAAGAAAATGCGATAGCATTTTCGAGGATCTCGCGCCTTCCGCTCCAATCAACTCAGTGATTAAAATCGGTTCGAAAGCAACAAACTTTGCGAAAACAGCGTTTTTTATAGAGTTAACCGAATGGGTTTGTTTATTCATTTTGTGTTTCGTCATTAACTTATTAACATCATTAGCCCTTATTGAATCAACTTTTCCTTAATTCGTTCCAATATATCATCATGATTAGGCAGTTCGCTGAGCGGGTACACCACGGTATCCGCCAGATTCCCCTCTTGGTCGATAATCACCGCAGCACGGCTGGGCCGGCCATCCTCCATTAATAGGCCAAACGATGACGTTACTTCACCATGCGGGTAGAAATCAGATAATAGCGGAAAATCAAGCGCATTAAAAATTCGCTGATAGGCTTCTTGGGTTGAACTTGTATCACATGAGATACCCAACACTTGGGTATTAAGACGATTATACTCGCCAACACGAGTTTGAATCATCTGTACTTGATTATGTCAGTTCATGCCAAACACATTTGGAATAAAAATTAAACATACATTTTTCTTGCCGTGATAATCTGACAAGCTGATCGTTCGCTTTCCTGTTGCAGGCAATGTAAAACTGGGCTTCATAAAAACGCTCCTTCCCCATTCATTTCCTCTATTTTATCATTTAGCAGGCAAAATGAGCACACGTAACGGTCAGATTTCACCTCAGAAATCAAAGTCCTTCTTACTCCTTCATAATGATCGTATCAATCGTTTTATACGCGACAAAAAACGTTGCCAATGAATAGGCAGCTTCCCGAACCCCAAATAGGAAAATGGAGCTTGTAAATATAATAAAATTAAAAAACAGAATACATTGTCCAATTGTTAAAGGAGATCTTTCACTAAATAAGATCGCCAAAACCTCCGTTCCGTCTAAGCATGCGCCAAACCGGATAATCAGGCCGACCCCCATTCCTAAGATAAGTCCTCCAAAGAGGATGACCAGAATGGGGTTATTCGTCAACTCTTCAAATGGTGCCAATATGTAAGTGCCTCCTGCCAAAATGGAACTGGCATACAGGCTTAATAGCAGGAACCTCGGGCCAAAGCAGAAGTATCCTACTATTAAAAACGGCAGATTTAATAATAACAGCAGAGCGCCAACATCCATATGAACAAAATGAGAAAGCATTATGCTTAAGCCAACAATGCCGCCATCTATAACATAATTTTTCACCAGGAACAATTGCAATGAGACTGCTACAAGATTGGCTCCGCAAAATATAAAAAAACCATTTTTAAAAAATGAAGCCTTCCGAATATGACTTTGATTCACATAGTAATTTGCCCTTCTTCTATACACATGACATCTCCTTATGGTTAGACATGCCTCTTATGTATTGAAGTATATTCTGAGAAAACCATAAAATACCCAGCGTTTTCTGCTGGCCTCCAAGGGAATCTATGAGAATAAAAAAATCTATTTTATAAAAATAAAAAGATAGAAAAACAACAACTCTCAGTGTAAAATATATTCAGTTAGAGGTATCTAACATAGACATCCATTTTGATATACAGGAGGAAACGAAGCTAACCTAATAAATTACCACTTCCAGCCGCTAAATATCTTAAATTTTCAGAAAACTAAATATAAGAGGTCGATGAACTTGACAATGGATGTTAGAGAATTAACCACAAAAGAACCTACTATTTTCCATCATGCTGGAAATAAAATCATTACAGAAGATCGGGACATTAACATAATTGCCAGATTAGAAGAACCACTGGTCGTGATATTAGGAAATGTTTTAAGCGATGAAGAATGTGACGAGCTGATTCGGATATCAATGGACCGGATGCAGCGTTCGAAAGTAGGAAATGTACGTGAAATAGATGACCTAAGAACAAGCAGCAGTACCTTTTTCCATGAAGGTGAAAACGACATTGTTGCCAGAATTGAAAGAAGAATTTCGCACATCATGAACATACCTATTGAACATGGTGAGGGCCTGCAAATTCTAAACTATAAAATAGGCCAGGAGTATAAAGCTCACTTTGATTTCTTTTCATCAACGAGCAAAGCAGCAAGCAATCCAAGAATCAGCACACTTGTCATGTACTTAAATGATGTTGAGCAAGGCGGAGAAACGTATTTTCCTAAACTTAACTTTTCCGTCTCTCCACAAAAGGGTATGGCCGTGTACTTTGAATATTTCTATACTGACCAAACATTAAACGACTTAACTCTACACGGTGGAGCACCCGTTGTCATAGGAGATAAATGGGCGGCAACACAATGGATGAGAAGGAAAAGAATATAGTATAGATATGAAACACAAAAAAACACTTGAGTGAACGCACCCAAGTGTTTTTACATATTTTTTAAAACCACAATCTCTTATGATAGTCATAATCAGAGGTATCGAAATGCTCTTCCCCTTCTGTTTTGGGGGCACACTCTTCACAAGGTTCTTCTGTCTGGTCATGCTCACATTGTGTCAATAAAAGTTCCATTGGTTTGCATCCCCTTTCCTATCTCTTATCTCCATTATAATGTAAGCGGTTACATTTGTCTTGTAACAGATATTGGAAGCGTCATATGCCAGCTATAAAAAGAGGATATCTGACTATCAGATACCCTCTTTAAATCATTCATTGTTCAGCATCTTAAAGACTTGTTCTACATCCTTATCGCCGCGTCCTGATAGATTGACGATTATTGCATCATCTTTAGATAATTCTTTTGCCAATTTCAATGCATGTGCCACTGCATGGGAGCTTTCAAGCGCCGGAATAATTCCCTCTGTTTTTGATAACAGCTGAAAGGCTTCAAGTGCTTCCTGGCCTGAGGCCGTGACATATTCTGCCCGGCCGCTTACTTTTAGATGGCTGTGCTCAGGTCCGATTCCTGGGTAATCGAGCCCTGCAGCGATCGAGTAAGTCGGTTTTGGCTGCCCTTCTTCATCAAGCAGTGTTAAGCATTTGAACCCATGAATAACCGCCGGCACACCTTCTGATAGAGTTGGCGCTTCTTTTGGCTCGACACCGATCAAGCGCACTTCTTTTTCGTCCAAATAGTGTGCAAAGGCACCAATTGCGTTGCTCCCCCCTCCTGTGCAGGCTATGACAGCGGCCGGCAGTTTTCCTTCCTGCTCCAGAATTTGGCGTTTTGACTCTTCACTAATCACGGACTGGAAGTGTTTCACCATGGTTGGGAACGGATGTGGTCCGACCGCAGAGCCCAATAAGTAGAAAGTATTTTTATAGTTTTGGACCAAGTCTCCTAAAGCTTCATCAACTGCATCCTTCAGGCGGCCCTGCCCTTTTTCAACTGGAATGACTTTAGCACCCAGCAATTCCATTCTAAATACATTGAGAGCCTGGCGCTCCGTATCCAATTTCCCCATATAAATGATACATTCCATTCCAAACATGGCACATGCTGTAGCTGTAGCAACACCATGCTGGCCCGCTCCTGTTTCCGCAATAATTCGTTTCGCTCCCATCCTCTTCGCCAGCAGAATCTGGCCGATGGCATTATTGATCTTATGGGCACCCGTATGGTTTAAATCCTCCCGTTTTAAATAAATCTTAGCCCCGCCAATTTGCTTCGATAAATTCTCGGCAAAAGTCAACGGATTATCACGGCCAATATATTGTTTCAAGTAATAGGAGAATTCCTTTTTGAATTCTGGGTCATCTTTATATTTTAAAAATTGCGCCTCCAGATGGTCCATGACCTCCTGCAAATCTTCGGGGATAAAACTTCCTCCAAACTCGCCAAAATAACCTTTTGTTTCTTCGCTCACTCTCGTCATCCTCAGCTCATCTCCTTCTCAACTTTCGAACTATTATACTATTTTTATTGAAATATTCCAATTATTTAATATGGAAATCTACCATCCAAAACAATTTCTTGGCAGATTCGTTACTTCATGCGCAACCCTGATCCCCGATTGGATGGCGCCTTCGACCCAGCCAGGGGCAGTGGAAGTATGTTCTCCAGCAAAATGAACTCTCCCCTCAGGAGCACGAATAAAAGGAGACAGCTCTGTTTCCTGATCAGGTTTAAACATGGAGAAAGCACCGCCTGAAAACGGATATTGGGACCAGCTGTGGGAAGCACCTGTTAGGAAAAGGTCATACACCTGCTTTCCATGGACAGTTGCCATGTTATTCAATGCATTCCGAATCCGGTCACCTTCCTTCAGGTTATCCCAGGACAATGTATCATCTTCCCATGTATAGCTTGCCAAAATAATCCCGGAGCCTGTTGAGCCGATAAGATGGCTCGGGTAAGCAGCAAATCGGATTGGCAAATCGGTCATCATTTTACCGCCCCGAATCCCTTCTTGCTCCCAAAATCTTTGTTTAAATTGAAGGCCAATTTTTGTAGATGCCACATAATGCAGCTCCCGGATCGCTTTCCTTTTATTATGGGAAAAAGAATGGCGGGGCTCAACTTCAACAAATGAAAGCAGGGAAAAAGGGATTGTAATAATGGCAAGATCGCCTGTAATCGTTAAAGGCCGCTGGCTTAACGTATGCCTTGATTGAATGGTCACCTGATGATCGTTCTGGATAATCTTTGTCATTTGATAGCCGAAGTACAAATCATTCTTTAGTTGAGGAAGAAAAGCATTGGGCAGCTTGTCATTGCCGCCTTCAATTTCGTAGAACTGAATATCGGGGTTAAATAAAGGCAATAGCTCCCGCAGAATGGCGGGAAAAGAAAGCTCCGGGAACCCTTCCAGTCCAAGAAGAACCTGGATGCTTTCAATCGCACCTGGAGACAGACTGGGACCCACCGGATTGTATCTTAGAAAAAAACTCATGGGATAACGGTCAAACTCTTTCACAACGATGCTCCAGTTTTGCTGGGGATTTTGATTGATAAAATCAGCGATCGGCTTGATCGCCATGGTTAGCAGCTCTTCAGCCGTTTTCCCTTTTTCATGTGGGGCAACAGGATAATTTAAAATATCTGGATTGCGCTGATAAGCCGTTCGGTTTGTTTTAATGCCGTTAGCGAATATCAGGTCTGAAGGAGTGGTATTTAAAAACGAATTAACCTTCAAACGAAATTTTTTTATATATTCCAGTACTAATGTATGGGTATGTGGAATACGCATGGCTCCTGCTTCAAGATACAGTCCGTCCATAAAAGGATCCCTCATCGTAAAAATCCTTCCCCCAACCCTCTGTGTTGCCTCTATAACCGTCACATCGTGGCCTGCATCCTTTAAGAGCGATGCAGCAACCAGCCCTGACATGCCTGCACCAACAACAATGATCTTCTTTTGGACCTGGGAAATCCCAAGACCATTTCTTATGATGGCAAGCATTTGTTCAGTCGTTAACTGAGGATCCCGATAATAGGGCATGAATATTCTCCTTCCCGGGGCTAATTCTTAGCAATCTATATATCTAACATACGTTTGGATAACCATCCGATATGAATGTTTTCCATAATTATGCAAATGGATGACAAAAGAATTAGTCCAATAATAAAAAGCCTTTTCCCTGGTGGAAAAAGACTTTGTGGTATTTGTTTACACATCATTAAGTATAAGGATTTATAGCTATTTGTATGTTGAACTTTTATTCGATTACTCCTGACTCCATTATTTTCACTTTGGCCTGGACGGTTATTTTGATGTTCGGGTATAAGTCTTTCCATTTTTTCTGATCCCAATTACGAGTTCGGGTGCGCACTTCTTCCCCTATGCCAAGCGGATCAATTCCCTTTTCTTGAAATTGCTGGATCATTTCTTCTGATTTTTTTTCAATCTCCTCTTTCAGTTCATTCTCTAACTTTTTGATTTTTTGTTTATTCAAAATCCCATCGTTGTATTCTCGAATAATGGCCTTTAAATGGATGTTTATTTTTATCTCAGAATTTGTCATTGGTTCTGGTATATCGTATTTTCTGACAGACTTTATATTTACAAAAGACGCTTTTCTTTCTTCTTTCGTTTTAAAAGCGTATGTATCCTTCTGACCTTTATGGTCTAATAAAATTGTAAGAAAAAAGAAATCTTCCTGCTCGATTTGATCGACCAATTTGTCATCTTCCATCAATCCAATTGCCCCTATGTTAAGCTTCCCTTCTTTTTGTTCAATAATGGGAAGCATAGGGTCAATCCCTTCAGCATATAATTTATACTTAAATATATGCAAATTCGTTTTATGAATCAACCTTGATTCGACATTTTGTTCAATTAAATTTGATAAGAAAATACCATTATCTATATTTCCATACTGCTTACTTAACACTTCTTTTGGGTCTCCATCTAAAATTGCCATATAAACATTCGCACCAATCGAAGGATCCCTTGATAAGGTATCCAATAGCTCTAATATTCCTTTTTCTGCAGTTTTCCTTTCATATAAGGCTACTTCTAATTTGCCGCTAACCATTGGTTTTTCTGATTGTAAACTTTGCTTATCACGATTTTCTTTATTAAGAATAGCAGTAGTCGTTAATGTTTCATTTTTAACAGACCCATCAGGCTGATAATTGGGAAAGACTGTTGTTAACTCTATTATATCGTCATCTATATACTCATAGGCAGCCCCTGTTATTAATTGAACATCATCCAAAATTTGCTGATCGATATTCATACATCCTGTCAGAACTAGCAGCAGCAGAATAATTTGTATCACCCTGTTAAGCTTTCTCAATGTTTCTCCTCCTTATCTTTGATAAAAGGAAAGACAAAAGAGTTAGTATTGGGATATACACAAAGACTAACCATAAGCCTAATAAAGACATATATTTATTTAACTTCTCGATATTTTCTCTTCCTTCAATCACTACCGTTGAACCAAGTACAATGAGCAAAATAATAACACTGACCACCACTACTTTTTGAGGTTTAATATTAAAGATTGTTTGTACACCTTTAGTAGAAGCCCATACTGATAAACAAATATTAGGAAGGATGATTAAAACCCAGGATGTTATTCCTATATATTCAAACCTTTCGACAAATGGGAGTTCGACAATTTTCCACAGAGATAATGTAGCCCAGGTGTGTCTGCTTATTTGATTCTCGCTAAAGAAACCGATGGAAATGATGAGAATAAATAAATAGATTACTCCTGTCAGAAGATTCCCAAGGTGAGCCCACTTTTGCGATTTTTTGGGATGCTTGATATAAGGATAATAAATCAGCAAAGTAGAGAATCCCAAATAGCTCAGCATCATATCTTTCGTAGAAATGGTTATATCTTTGATGGAATGGTTCCATATCGGGAGTAAGTTACGAAAGTGAGTATATTCAATGGGATATAAAAAGGTAAAAAATATATAAAAAGGAATAAGGACTCCCAGGAAACTAATTCCTGTAACAATGCGGAATCCCCCTGTTACACAATAATAGACGAGAAGGAGTAAGATGATGCTAAACATGATCATATTAATCATCGGAAATAACCACACCTGTACAATTTCAATGTAACTTCGAAGTACGATGATCCCAATCATCAGCCAATATATGATCCAAATAAGACTTAAGAGCCCCCCAATCCATTTTCCAAACAAATCCCTATGTATTTGAATGAGATCTTTTTGATGCTTATTTAGAAGCAGGTACATTACCCAGATGGTCATACTTACTAAGATTCCTGCTGCAATTACCGTTATCCAAGCATCATTTCCCGCATTCTTCATGATCGTACGCTGGAATCCAAACACGCCCACTCCTACTTGGACAGAATGAATTAAAAAGAAAACAAGAAAAGGTGATATTTGAAATTCTTTCTCTTCCAATTTGACCCCAGCTTCCTTTCTTAATTCCTTTTAGTATCATGTTTTTCTTTAGCCTTTTTGGGATTGAAACGCATTGTATCTTCCGTCTGTTCCTGAATTGGCCGCTTTGATTGCATAGAAAATGGTAAACGAATAAGAGAATCCTTTAAATCCTGCATTCTCGGGGGATAAAAGGGCTCAAGAAAAGGTCTGCCTAAAGAAGACAGCCTTAATAAATGGATCAGTAAGAAACAAAAACTTACGGCTACCCCTATTAAGCCAAGATAATGCGCCATCAGCAAAAAAGGAAAGCGGATTAAACGAATTGTATTACCCATTTGATAGACAGGTGTTGTAAAAGATGCCAACGCCGCTAAAGCAACAATAATTAATAAAACATTACTTGTTAACCCTGCTTCAACTGACGCTGTTCCAATAACAATACCGCCCACGATACCGATTGTCTGGCCAACCTTTGTTGGCAGCCTGGCCCCTGCTTCTCGTAATAATTCAATGGCCAGTTCTAGAATAATGGCCTCCAAAATTGGCGGTAATGGGATTGCACTTCTTGAAGTAACAAGCGTACTAACTAAGTCCTTTGGAATTAATTCGTAATGATATGTTAGGACGGCCACATATATAGGAGTAACCAAGATGGAAAATATTACAGCAAAAAAACGGACCAGACGAAAAAAGGAGGCCACAGCCCAATTCAAATAATAGTCCTCAAAGGCATAAAAAAACTCAAAAATGGTCGTTGGACCGATCAACCCGTGTGGTGCACCATCAACTAATATAGCAACTTTGCCTTCTCCAAGCACTGAGGCAATACGATCAGGTCTCTCTGTATCAATCAGCTGTGGAAATGGAGAATTCTGATTGTCTTGAATTAATTGTGTAATATATGAACTATCCATGATTTGATCAATATCCAAATCTGATAGCCGTTGAATGACAGTATTGACATTTTCTTTATTGGCGATCCCATCAATATATAGGACCGATACCCTTGTCTTAGACAACTTGCCAATGATCAATTCTTTTACTGTAAACTCCGGCATCGGCAATCTCTTTCGAATCAGGTTAATATTTGTATCAAGTGCTTCCACAAAGGACTCTTTAGGTCCCACAACGCTAAACTCAACCTCAGGAAGCGAAACTTGACGTGTCCTTTCCACACCAGCTTTTACTAAACAAACTTGATTTAAGTTATTTATATCAAAAATAAATATATATCCTTTTAAAAGGTTTTCCTGAATTCTGACTGGATCGGCAGTAAGAATCACTTCTTCAATTGGAAGCACAGAAGACAAAGAAGCAAATGACTCCCAATTTTTTAAATAAGGCAATACATCCCGATGCAAAATTTCCGTATCAATTAAAGACGTGTAATACCCTAAACATAGCGAAGTCTCGTTCACGTGATAGGTAAATTGAGTGAAGTCATTGGATACTGTTAATTGCTGCAGCAATCTCCCTAGAGAATCATCATTATTTATATTTTTTTGGGAATCGATTTCTCCTTCTTTTTCCTTAAATAGACTTCTTCTGTTTCTCCATTTTTTCATTCTACAATCCCCATCTAAAATTAGAAATTATGTAATGTTTACTTCTTACCATCCTTGCCAAGAAGGGGAGATGGTATTCTTGTTTTTATCATGTGCTGGTATCATCAATTAAAAAGGAAGTAAGAGCCTTTATGACGATACCAACCTTTTCTCAGATGATTTATCATAGGATCTTTTAAACACAAAACCTCTTATATAGACATAGATATCTGTAATGGCCTGTCGAAACATCAGGCAATTATATAAAAAAAGCCAGAACAATACATAGCAATTACTTTTTTTAGCTTGTTTTGTCGAATCGGTTTCTTTTGTGTTAAAAAATATGCATAATAGTGTTTGTGTTTTATTAGCTCTGTTAAAGCTTATTGTTGTTTTTAGCACCCTGTTGATTGGAGTGGAAGGCACGACACTCCTCGAAAATGCTATCGCATTTCCTTCGTGCGGTGTTTATTCGTGGAAGCTTATTCAATGTCCTGCGAGAGTGCGGATCANNCTGCAGCGGAAATCAACAGGCTAATTTAACAGAGCCATTTTATTAAAGAAAAGCACTAAAGAAGGGTGAACCATGTTAAAGGAAAAGATACAAGAGGAAAGGGAAAAACTTACATTATTAATCGTCAGAAAAAGATATGAAATGATTCGATCAGCAAATTCAAATGGACTATTAAGTAAAGAAACAATCAGATGCAGCCAAGAGCTTGATTTACTATTGAATAAGTTTCAACTAAAGACTACCCATTAGTGCCTAACCCGGACTTCAGTGTTAACACACAGACGGCACTTTTTCCTCTAAGATTTTTCTTCATGTAATAGGTCTTATCCTAATGATTTGCAGAAATTAATCTGATTCAGTTTCTTCATCTAAAGCAGAACCCCCCTGTCCAGCAATTGTTGCCGACCAAGTCTCCATCCATCGTAAATGCAAGTACTCCACAGATTGAACTATCTTCATATGATTCAAAAGATGAGTGCCCATGCTAAGCTACTAAAATCAATAGACAAATAATGAACGTTTTCTAATCCTTTTGCGACAAATATTTGTTTTGTTTGTGAAAAACATCACAAATATAGAAAAATCCATTATACTAAACATGTAAATAGCGATCGCATACTTGAAAGGAGCTATTACAATGGGCTTAATACTTGGTATGTATATTGGATTATTGGCTGGTGCGGTTATTGGGGCTGTAATTTCATTTCCTGTCGGTTCAGCAGTGGGAATTTTTATAGAAAGAAGCTTTGCAAATGGCTGGGCGCTGGGTATTGAGGTTATGTTAATTGCCCTTTCTGCCTTTGTCATTTTTAAACTTTTTAATGTTCGTATGAAGAAAACTAAAAAAGCCTTTTAATATTTTCAATTAAATTTAAAGGCCCAGAGCTAAGTTTAACGGGTTCGAGTTTGAATGACAAAATGACAAACAGAACTTAACATAACAATAGTTATACCAACCAATTTAGCAAGGTAACACACATTATAATAAGCATAGAAAAACGCTCAGAGTGTGAAAAACTCTGAGCGTTACTTTTTAATGTCTTATTCAACAAAAGCCCCCGTTAGCTTAAGTACATTACTTCACAATTTATATAAGTTTTTATTTGGAACATGACTTTTTAAGTTGTTCAGGTGATATATTCTCTGCCCTTTCAATTTTCGTAACCGTAATCTCATCAGGTTTATCAGTGAGGGTTATACGGTACAAATCATAAGGGGGCATATGTGCTTTTTCAAAGGTCATAACTTCTATGGTAAGTTCATGTTGACGATTACCATCAAGGCGTTTAATATTGGTGATTCGTTCGCACATAAACAATTTATCAGTAACTTCTAAGATGTTTGGTAAGTACCTTACCATTAAAGTTTCTTCTAAAAGTTCTTCTTTAGAGAGTTCGCTTTGGGCATAAACATTAGCTAATGGTAAAAACGTAAATGTAATACCTAACAGAAATAAAAATCGTTTCATGGAAATATCACCATCCGTTGTATTCTTCGGAATAGATTTCCCAGTATTTATAGACTTTATTAAACTAACCTGCCCCGTTAGTCGAAAAAGAAAAAAGAGCTGCCGATCCATACTGGATCTTCAACTCTTGCACATTACTTTAAGGTACAACCTTTC
Source organism: Bacillus sp. ISL-47 (assembly GCF_018613175.1). Taxonomy (NCBI): domain Bacteria; kingdom Bacillati; phylum Bacillota; class Bacilli; order Caryophanales; family Bacillaceae; genus Bacillus; species Bacillus sp. ISL-47. The sequence goes on from NZ_JAGGQS010000002.1 coordinate 191,361, forward strand.
ACATTCTGAAGAGAGCTGCCAATATGACAGCTCCGTTCCGTTCTTTCATTCTTGCATCTGAGTGTTGAATTAAAGTGGGCTTATACGTGATATTTTAATCACTTTTCCATCAGCTCTGCCATTCGATTCGAATTTGGATTATCTTCATTTCGTAATTTATCAATGATGTTAATATAATCCGTTTCATTCGGTTCTGACTTAATTTATATGCAGGATTTTCTCCCGCCTTAAACTTAAATCCAACCCTTAAAGTATTTAGGAATATACATAATAACCCGCCTCTACTAAAGTTAAATCAGTGTTTTGGTCAATATAAAATCAATTTGTTCTTCTTCACCCATATAAAAAGAGTGGTCTCCAGTTTGAACAAACCCCATTTTCTTATAAAAAGCAATAGCATTTTCATTTTTTTCCCACACGCCTAGCCAGATTTTCTTTTTATTACGTTCCATCGCAATTTCCATCGCTTGATTTAGCAGATATTTACCAATCCCATGTTTTTGAAATTTGCTCTTTATATAAATCCTCTCGATTTCAAGTGATTCATCATCCATTTCTTCAGACTGAGCATCATTGATATTGACCTTTAAATATCCAGCGACTTCATTATTAAAATAACCAAAAAAGAATTGCGAATGGATATGGGATAGTTCTTTTTCTAATTGTTTTAAGTTAAATGCTCTTTCCAAATAGGCATTCATATTTTCCGGTGAGTTCTGATCCTTAAATGTCTCATTAAATGTTTCATAACTAATTTTTTGAAGTGTGCGTAAATCCTCAAGATTACACTGTTTTATATTTATAGTCATCTAAATATGTCGCTCCCTTTATATAATCAATAATCTCTCTTGTTTCCCTTTTTTACAAATTCCCAGTCTTTTTCTACATTTCTTCTTACTCTTTGAAGAAGATTGAAAATGGTTTCTGCTTCTTTCTCAGAAAATCCCTTTAATGCAACGATATTGGAATAATCATTTTCTCTTTTAATAAAAGGATAAAGATTTTTCCCTTTCTCTGTTGGAAAAAGTTTTTTAATTTTTTTGTTATGTTTATCCTCTTTCTTTTCAATAAAGCCATTCATTTCAAGTTTTTTTATAGCACGAGCAGCTGTTGTTCGATCTACTTTTATCATCTCGGCTAACTTTTCTTGAATGATTCCTGGGTTTTCACATATTCGCACAAGGTACAAATACTGCCCTTTCGTAAGGTCATATTCTTTAAATTCTAGATTACTGATAGAGTCTAATGCCCTTGCTATCATTCCAATTTCACGAAGAATTTCCTTCATAGTTACCTCCTTCGAACATGTTTTTGTTGCAAATGCAATAAAAATGCCATATATTGAATTTACCCTAAATTTGTTGTATTTGCAACAAAAAGTAATCATAATGAGGTCGAGTAAAGTGAAATATGCAAATCTATACCCTGAAATATGTAAAACCCCGACCAAAAATTAGGGCAGGGTTAACATAAAGTTGTTTAATTTTAAAATAATACTTCACCGGTCTTAAACCTACCAACAGTGCGTTTAAAAACTAGGTTTTTTCTTCATAACGCTACTTCTGTTCGATCATCTGAATAAGGTTTCCGCATGTATCGTCGAAGACAGCTATTGTGACTTTCCCCATTTCCGTTGGCTCCATAGTAAACCTTACACCTTTTTCTACTAATTGGTTGTACTCTTTGCGAATATCCGCAACTCCAAACATTGTTACTGGAATGCCATCAGCAAATAGCTTTTGTTGATACTCTTTGGCAGCTGGGTGCTCATTAGGTTCGAGTAAAAGCTCAATACCGTCTTGTTCACCAGGAGAAACAAGCGTGATCCACCTATATGCTCCGCTGGGAACGTCATTCTTTTTTACAAAGCCCAGCGTTTTTGTATAAAACTCTAATGCTTTGTCCTGATCTTGAACGAATATACTGGTAATAATGATTTTTAACATCTTTTGGCCTCCTTTGATATTTGCGATGTACGGTGCTTTTTCTAACAATCTAGAATAACTCAACCATTCATCATTCGTTATAAATTAATCTACCCACCCTTTCAGCAAATTTTTAAGTGGTTCTTTGTTAATCATAAGTACGCGATATTTCCCCTTTCGTTTTGATAATACGAGCCCTGCATCTTCCAAAGCATTAAGATGTTTAGCGATTGCCTGTCGCGAAATGGAAAGGCTGTGTTTCATAACGAGGCGTGCCGTAAGTTCATACAGCGTCAGCTCGTTTCGGTCGGAAAGTTCATCTAATATTAGCCGCCGAGTCGAGTCGCCAAGTGCTTTGAATATAGCGTCTTTGTCCCAATCCATATTTCAAGTATAGGCAACTCTACGGTTGCTTGTCAATCATAAGCAACTATATGGTTGCGTAATAAAGGAATCGTATCATGCCAAAATTTAATTATTTTTTATTTTTAACAAGTTTCTATACATCAAGTCGAGTAGAAGGGAGCCTTTCTACCTTGCGGTAAATTGTACTCCTCCCCCCTCACAGAACCGTGCTTGCGCTATTAACGCACACGGCTCCTCCAAATTATCATTTACAGAATGTAGCTAATTTCTTTTCTTAAATCATAAATATTCACTTTGATTCTTGGCGAAGGTAGTGGATATTTATTAAGAAAGAGCCTGAATTTATCCCAAGTAAAGGATTTCCATTGGCTTCTTCTGTTTAGCCATTTAAATAGTAAGCACTCAATTTTCTCTTTAAAGTTGTTAACAGTTTGGGTATTATCTGTGATGCAATAATAGTTGTAATAGCCTATTAGTGAGCGTTTAAATCTATCCATAATCATATGAATATCTTTATTTCTATTATTCTTCAGCCATTCTTTAGTTTCTTTTAGTTTGCCTTGAACTTTCCTCCTGCTGGTTTTCCGCTTTACTCGAAACTTGCCGTGCTTACTTATCCCACAATAGTGTGTAAACCCGAGGAAATCAAAGGTATCTGGCTTGCCGATTCCGTCACGTTTTGCATGCTTTTCCGCAAACCGTCCGAAGGGAATTATTTTAGTTTTATCCTCGGCTATTTCCAGGTTAAATTTCTTTAATCTCGCTTTTAATGAATGGAAGAATTGCTGGGCCTCACTTTTATTCTGAAAACAACAAACAAAATCATCTGCGTATCTTACTATATAAGCCTGGCCTTTACATTGTTTCCTAACCACTTTTTCAAACCATAGATCAAGAACGTAATGGAGATAGACATTGGCTAATATCGGAGATATCACTCCACCTTGCGGTGTACCATTGTCTGTCTTGTATTTCTTACCTTCCTCCATGTATCCACCTTTAAGAAACCTGCTGATTATTCTTAGTAGGTTAGGGTCAGTGATACGGAGTTTCAAGAATTCCATCATCCATTTGTGGTCAACGTTATCAAAGAAGCCTTTAATATCTACATCGACTACATAACTTACTGCTCTCTTCTCAATATATTGATTCAGTATTTTCAGCGCATCGTGGCAGTTTCTATTTGGACGGAACCCAAATGAGCAGTCTAGAAAGTCATTTTCATAGATGGCATTTAGTATTTTCGTAATGCCTTTTTGAACAATTTTATCTTCATGTTCCGGTATTCCCAATGGTCTCATCTTGTTTGAATTGAGCTTTGGGATATACATTCGTCTTACTGGAACAGGTCGATAACTTTTGCTTTTAAGTCTACTTACTAAGTCCTCTATGTTTTCTTCCAAGCTGTCACTGTATTGTTCTTTTGTCGTTCCATTAATACCAGTTGCCTTTTTATTAGGCAGTTCATGATGACACTGAGTTAGGGATTGCGCATTCAATAAATGCGCAAGAGATGTGAATTTCATTTTAGGCTCGGATTTTGCTAATTCTGCTATCCTTTGTAGTTTTGTTTCCATTTATTATTCCTACCTCTGTGTGTAGTAAATGTGTCCCTAGTAAGGGTGATAACTGGTAGCTAGCCTTCCCTCCATCGGCATTACCCAACTTCATTGGTACTACGCTGCTATCCGACTCCCTACAATCGGCATTTGGTTTCCTTGCTTGTTATCGCTTGTAGACCATACTCTTCAATAGAAAAGACCGGTAGGGTCTCCCGAGTTGCCGTATCATATCAATGTGTAACGTGCCAAGGTCTCTGACTCCAGAGAGGTTTTACCCTTCTTGCCCTTGACGAAGGATAAAATGTAGCTTTCTGCACGCAGGTAAGTCATCAGCCCTCTCGATTTACTAACGTTTATGGAGCTCAATCCCTTCAACCATTTGGCTTTCGGCCCGCCACCTAACTGTCTACGCTTAAAGACTAAAGTTACCTTTAGCCCTCCAAGACTCGCTACGAGCGAATGGCTAGTTCTTACTCGGCGGGAATCCCACCCGCTATATGATACGACCTAGGCTCGGCCGCACACCTGCCCCTTTAGTTGATCAAAAAAGCAGCCTAGTGTGGCAGCTGATCTTGAACATAAGTACCCTTTAATTTAACAAGTAGGTTATTCATGGTGAATTCATCAGAATGCTCCCTTATGATTTTATAAATTCATATCACTTACTAAATTGGTAATAATATCATAGAGGTGATAATGTGGATGATAAGAATAAATTAAAACTCACATCTTCCGAAATAGGAACTCTTTGGGGAGAGTTTATAAACGGTACAATGACAGATGTGGTTAATAGATATATGGTCTCAATTATTGAGGACGAGCAGATTAAAGCCATTTTTGAGGATGCTATAAAGACATACGGAAAACAAAAGCAGCAAATTATTACCTTTATAGAACGTGAAGGGTTTCCAGTTCCAATTGGATTTACTGATTCGGACCTCTTTAAGGGTAAACAGAGATTGTTCACGGATATATTTTGCTTGAATTATTTACATATTATGACGTTACATGGCTTGCTGGGTCACAGCACTGCATTAGGTGTTTCTGTTAGAAAAGACTTAAGGGATTTTTACGATTCCTGCGATAACGATGCAAAAAAGATGTATCATCAAACAATTGAGTTATTGCTTCTGAAAGGAAATTTTCAGAAAGACCCTTTGTTTTATCCTGCTAAAAACCCTGAATTTGTTTCCAGCCAGGATTTCACAGATGGATTTTTCGGGAAGGGTAGAACACTAGCAGCGACAGAGATCATTAGTATTTCTTTCAACCTTAAAAAAAGCATTATGGCTAAAACCCTTTCTATTGCATTCAGTCAAGTCGCTCAAACAAAAGAAGTAAGAAAGTTTTTAATGGATTCAGGGAAAACAGCAAATGGACAAATTAAAAAATGTGCAAAAATAATGCAAACGGATAATTTACCAGTTCCGAAATCCTGGGAAACAGAAGTGACAACTTCAACGGATTCACCTTTTTCCGATAAGTTAATGTTGTACCATATTGGTTTTTTGTTCCAGGCTGCACAAAACTATCATGGGGCAGGATTAGCATCAGCCATGCGGGCAGACCTTGTAGCCGCTTATGAAGGAACAATTTTAAAAAATCTTATGGTCACTAAAAAGTGGTACAGCCTAATGGTACAAAATAAATGGCTGGAGCAGCCTCCACTTGCTCCTAATAGAAACGAAATTGCAAAAGAAGTGTAGTGAAAATTGGAAATAAAATATATTAAAAAACCATCCGCTTTTTATAATAAACTGTTCCGTTTTAGGGGTGCATAACTTATAAATGACAATTAAAATGGCGTGTAAACTGACATCAGTTTTGACACGCCATTTTTCTGATTGGCTCTGTTAAATTTGGCTGTTGATTTCCGCTGCAGGCACTCGCTTTCCGCGGGGCTACCGGGAGCCTCCTCGACGCTCTGCGTCTGTGGGGTCTCCCTTGGTGAGCTACTCCCGCAGGAGTCTCGTGCCTTCCACTCCAATCAACAAGGCTTCTAAAAACAACAATGAGCTTTAACAGAGCCTTCTGATTAAATGTATTTTCGCATCCAAACTATAAACAATCTTATTCAACATAAGCACCCCATCGGTTTTGGGTTGCCATAATATATTGATCCATATGTATTTGACAAACTAAAGGTGCTATTTCATTATCTTCTTTGACTAACCTGACTTTAGCACATTAAGAAAACGGGATCACCGCTGCATCCCGTTTTTCGTTGCCTTTCTACGATTGCCCCCGATAGTTTAAGTACAATTCACAACCCATATTTTCTTTAAGATTCATGATGTATTGTGGCAGTCAGTGGATGGTGTTGTTTTATTTCTTGTATTGAAAGATTTAAACTATAATTCCCATATTCGAGAAGGTTATTAGGAAAAAGATTCAATTCTTCTTGAGATTTAACTTTTATTTTTAAATGGTAACAGCCTTCCCCAGATACTCGATGAGCTTCAACTACCTCATTTCGATCTTTAATAAAACCAATAAAAGAATCATGGTTTGCTGTTTTCATATGTACAACGACAAACGCTGTAAAGATCAGCCCCACTTTCATTTCATCGATTATTAGTGAATAGGCTTTAATAACACCACTTTCCTCAAGTTTTTTAATACGATTTCCCACCGCTTGTCCCGTCATATGAATTTGTTTCCCCAAGTCCTTCCATTGAATACGTGAATTTTCAGTTAGTAACAGGAGGATTTGAAAGTCAATTTGATCAATATCCATTATAAATTCCTTTCACCGTGAAATTATTTTATCTAAAAGTGTTTCATCAAAGCATCGATAAAAATAAAAATGTTATCTATTATTATAGTATACCGAAACTTTAAATGAGGTGAAAAAATGAGCACAGCTTTAATCATTGTCGATATTCAAAATGACTATTTTCCAAATGGAAATATGGAATTAACAAATCCCGAAAAAGCAGCCGCTAATGCTGCTAAAATTCTTGAATGGTTTAGGCAGAAGAACAAAGAGACTATTTTTCATGTCCAGCATATCGCAAGTAATCCAGGGTTAGGCTTCTTTCTTCCAGATACAGAGGGAGTTAAACTACATGAAAGTGTTTTACCATTAGAACACGAAAGTATTATCAAAAAACATTTCCCTAACAGCTTTTTAAAGACTGAATTAGAAAGCAAATTAAAAGAAAAAGGAGTAACCAAGGTAGTGGTTGTAGGTATGATGACACATATGTGTATTGATGCAACAGTTAGAGCTGCAGTGGATCTAGGCTTTCAAACTACACTTATTGAAGATGCATGTGCGACAACGGACTTAACTTACCAAGGTAAGGTCGTACCAGCTGAACAGGTTCATTATGCATTTATCGGTGCACTTAACGGAATGTATGCCAATGTAGTTTCGACAGAGGATTTCCTTCAACAAGAAGCTAAAACGAACTAAAAGATTAACTAATTAATTATAAAAGGGAGTTTGTTTAGAAAACAGCCTCCCTTTTTTGCTGATGTTAAAACTAATAAATATAGTATCTTTTTTACTTAACCTGACTTTACTGTAGGCTCTTTTCGTATAAATTGTTGTTTTTAGACTATAAAGCTTGCCCGTCACCCTTACTTTAAGATGAAACCAGGTATTCCGTTTCAAGCTCAATCTCTTTAATCTCTTCATCGTAAAAGACTTTATATGCCTTAGCATTAGGCCGGGAGCTTACTATTTTACTAACCTTTTCCTCTATAAAATGAATAGCAACTCCATCATCTGCTGCTAATCCAGGCTTTATTTTATTGGAAGCCAAAAGTTCGTGATAAGAAGGTCTTCGATCCGTTTCGCCATCATAATGCGGGCAATTGCTCCCTTTTAAAAACCCTAAGCACTTTAATGGTTCAAGTTTATCTCCATACGAATCCGTAACCCCTTCTTCAAACCAGCAAATGGAACCTGCACTGATGCCTGCCAATACAACTCCTTGTTCCCATGCCTTTCTCATGATCTTATCTAATCCCCATTCTCTCCATAAAGCTAATAAATTCTTCGTATTTCCCCCGCCAACATAAATGATATCTTTATCTAATACAAAACCCTCTAAATCTCTTGTGGGCGGTTTGAATAATGAGAGGTGTGAAGGCTGGCACTTTCGTTTTTCAAAAAAGTCATAAAACCATTTTATACATATATCTGAATCTCCGGTTGCAGTAGGTACATAACAGATTTTGGGGTTTGGTTTACCTGACTGTTTTAAGATATATAAATCCAATAACGGATTCTCTGGCTCCATGGAGAACCCCCCGCCGCCAAGAGCAATAATTTGCCGCATATTTTTACACCCCTTCATCTAAGATTAATAAATACTATTTCTACTCACATCTAATGATTCCTTGTTTTCTAACCTGCTTTAGTCCATTAATGTTAGATCAGGCATCAAAGACAGAAGGGAAGCCAATGGAGGTGCCTAAAAAGAAGTTGCTGAAGCAAAGCATATGCTAACCAACTTTGGCCGAGTTAACGATATATTTAAAAAGTTGATGATATTTTAGCCGAGTTGTCGATATAATCCCCTAGTTGATGATAATAATAGGATAGTTGACGAAATACAGTCAATATTCAGTATCCAGTGCTGCAAGCAATCAAAAATCAGCTTATTTTCAAACCAGGTGGGCCTCGCTGCCAATTTCACAAAAAAAATCGAAAAATAGGAAAGAAATCCCCTAATAAAGCTAAAAAGCTGTTAGATTCACTAATAATCAAAAATCCAAACAGCAAAAGGCACACTTACTCAAGTAAGCCTGCCCCTCATTTCACTATGAATGTCATTTTGAATTACTCGAACGATCTCTAGCTTCTTTAGTTTATCTGTCCAGTTTCAACCAATTCCTTAAATCCCATATACGGAATTCCAGCCAGTTCCATCTTGGTATTCTCCAAGAGCTTTTTCGATATCTGCCTCTGCCTCATTTTCTACATGAGGTACTCTACATTTAGTTACCTTCTTCAAGAATTTCTTTTATTTTCCTCAAGTCTTTATTATTTGCTTTTTCCATCATCAATGACATCACCGGTTTAAAAACTTTGGCGAATCCAGTTGGGACACCTTTGTTTCGTAAGGTCATCCTCGTTCGACTCTCATCAACCGCTTCCCAAGTATAAATGGTCTCCATTGGGAAAGGGCCATTTGCGGTTTTCATTACTAGCTTTTCACCGGGAGTTAGCTCTGTAATTTCGTACACATAGGCAAGCTCCCTTCCTAAGAAATGCGCTTTAAATGCTATCTGAGAGCCAATTGTTAAAGGCTTGGGAGTTACCCATTCGGATGATTTAATATTTTCATACCATGATGGAGCATTGTCTGGATTAGCTGCATATTCGGCAACCTTTACACGTGGGGCTTGGATTATTATTTCTGTAAAAACATCAACCATTTTGTTACCTGCCTTATTATAATTTTTATTTTCTAAGTAATTTGTACCATGCTTCAAAATACTATTATCCCACTTTAGTTTAACAGGAAATCATCTGGATAGGCAGTTGGAACTTTAAGTTAGGCTGCTTTCAGCAAATGGATTTGAAGAAAGCTGCTTTCTCTAAATTTAAATTATAACTTTTCAAACATTTACCTATTAAAACTCTTGTTTATTTTCATTTATGACTTTATAATCTAAAATAATAAATTCATATTGGATTACTTGGTTTTAAATTTTTTAATTATCTTTCTTTTGTGGAAACTAAGTCAATGACAAACAACAAGGAAAAGAGGTTTTTCATTTGTTAACATACATTGCAGTTGCTGTTGCCCTTTTCTTTGCGATGAATATTGGTGCAAGCGGAACAGCAGCCTCGATGGGCGCACCATATGGAGCCGGAGCAATCAAAAGTAAACGGTTAGCGCTTCTGTTAGTTGCGGTTTCAGCCTTTTTGGGTGCTTTTTTAGGCGGCGGTGAAGTGGTTAAAACGATGGGAGAAGGATTAATCCCTACTGATTTATTGGATGCGCAAATTGTCGTCATTATATTACTGGGGGCAACATTAACCCTTTTCATTGCAAACATTATTGGTATTCCTTTATCCACCAGTGAAGTAACGGTAGGATCCATCATCGGGGTTGGAGCTGCTTTTCAGGCTATACACACCGATACTTTATTTTTGATTATCGCATTCTGGGTCATCATACCGATTGGTTCATTTCTGATTACATACGGGTTAGGCTACCTGATCAAGTATTCAGAGAAGCGATGGACTCGACTTACAGAAACTGGCCCCTGGACAAAATGGCTCTCCCTATTACTTGTTCTTGGCGGCTGTTTGGAGGCTTTTTCTGCAGGAATGAATAACGTTGCCAATGCGATTGGCCCTCTTGTAGGTGCCAGCATGATTTCAGCAGCAAATGGTCTTTTGATCGGCGCCCTATTTGTTTCTTTAGGAGCCTTTCTATTAGGAGGAAGAGTATTAGAGACAAACGGAAAAAAGATCACCAAACTTTCGCTGCTGCAGGGAAGTGCTGTTTCATTCACTGGCGGTACTTTAGTAATTATTGCTTCTGTCTTCGGACTTCCGATCCCGCTCACCCAGGTAACAACCTGCGGAATCCTCGGGGTTGGAGCTACTAAAGATGGGTTTGCCATCTTACAAAAAAGTGTGATTAAGCGAATCGCTTTAGTATGGGTGATCTCCCCTTTAGCTTCCCTGATTGTGTCTTATCTATTAATCAACTTATTTACTAAATTTGATATCTACAATGTCTTAATTGTCGGAAGTGCCATTATTGTGGCAGTAGGGAGCATCGTTTTATCCAGGATTGAGAGAAATGAGAAAAGAAGCTACTATGATGCGGGCGGAGGAATTTAGATAGAAATAAAAGTTCTGCATTTAATTTCATAACAGAATTTAACACAAAGAATAAACATCCCCTTAAATCGGAAGAAAAAGATGTTGGATTCATTTTATAAATGCTATCTACCCGCAAATCTTTTTCTTCCATTGGGTAACTTTTAGACTAAATTTTCCTTATTTAACTTCTTGCTGGGTGCAAACCAACCGATTAGGGCAATGCCAAGCAATATTCCATAGAAAACCAATGTCCAAGCTGTACTATGGGGAAAATCATGGTCTAAGATACCAATATCCTCATGTGCAAGTGTAATCACAGCAAGTTTGACACCAACCCAGGCAACAATGGCATATGCGGTTGTTTCCAATGCTGGACGTTTATCAAGGAGTTGTACAAACCAGGTTGCCGCATATTTAATCAAGATAAGACCAGCAATCCCTCCAAGTACGATCACAATAAACTGTCCTCCATCCATGCCTCCAAAGTCTTCAAGTGGTGAATCTGGAAGACCAAGGGCAAGAGCAACAGCAGCGAGAATGGAATCAATGGCAAAAGCGAGATCTGCTAAAGCAATTTTCCCTACTGTAGGCCAAAATCCTTTCCCTGCGGATTCCTCTTCAACTTCCTTTTGGATATTCTCATTTTCTTTTCCAAACCGGGCTTGAATAATATGCTTTAAGCCCAAGTAAAGAAGATAAGCTGCTCCTATCGCCTGGATCTGCCATACGTTTGCGATAAAAGAAATGGCAAATAGCGCAGCAAATCGGAAAGTGAACGCCATGATAATTCCGTAATTTATAGCTCTTTTTTTCTGATCGTCGGGTAAATGCTTGGCTATTACAGCAAGAACAAGGGCATTGTCTGCCGACAACAAACCTTCCAGTCCTATTAAGATCAATAGTGCCCAAGCATACTCCAGCCAAAGTGACTCCATACACCTCTCTCCTTTCTAAAAAACTTTAAAGGTTTTTCTAACATTAGAGTTGCCAATTATCTGGCAAGAAATCCTTTATAATATGGATTGGATTATTTTTATAGCCTCTTTCCTTTCATCTACACCTTTTTCTTATTAATAAGAATTTCTTTGGCTCTCCAAAATTAAAATAACAATTACTTGAATTTTTGTACTGAGCCTGGTTTCACTGGTAATCCATGCCCTATTTCCATACCTTTTCCAAGCTGATAAAAACTCTTAAACCTGTTAACAATTTTTTAAGTGACCTTCCATTTAGTAAAAAAAAGAGCTACCTCAGTAGCCCTAATAAATATACCCAATTATTAATCGTTTTCTATAACTTTTCCCCATTAGTTGCAATAACATCTTTATACCAGAAGAACGACTTCTTCTTTTTCCGTTCCATTGTTCCGCTGCCATCATCATGTTTATCAACATAAATATAACCATAACGTTTCGAGAACTCGCCTGTTGACATGCTTACCATATCAATGCAGCCCCAGCTTGTATAGCCCATTAATTCGACCCCATCAGCTATGGCTTCACCCATTGCTTTAATATGCTCACGAAGATAGTCAATTCGATAGTCATCATGGATCGATCCATCTTCTTCAACTTCGTCATAGGCTCCCAGCCCATTTTCTACTACAAATAGCGGTTTCTGATAGCGGTCATACAATTTGTTTAAGCTAATGCGCAGTCCTTCAGGATCGATTTCCCAGCCCCAGTCGCTTGTTTGCAGGAATGGATTTCTTACGCCGCCAATAATATTCCCTTCTGCCCCTTCCGATCCCGTCTTTTCTTTCTTCTCGGTGCGGGACATGTAATAACTGAAGCCAACATAATCTGCAGTGTTTTCCTTTATTAATTCCAAATCGCCTTCCTGAATTTCCAATTCAATATCATGTTCTATGAAGTATCTCTTCATGAAAGCTGGATACTCTCCGCGTACTTGAACATCCGCACAATAATAATTGAAGAGCTGTTCTTCCTGAAGGGCATGCATGACATTTTCAGGCTTACTATCAAAGGAATAGACAGGAGCAAAAAGAATCATGCAGCCAATTTTCGAATCAGGGATGATCTCATGGCATGCTTTAACCGCAATAGCGCTTGCAACAAATTGATGGTGGTAAGCCTGGAAGGTTGGCTGGTATTTGTCCTCTTCTTTTTGATAAGAAAAGCCCAGCCCTTGAATCGGCATCACCAGGCCGCTATTAATTTCATTAAACGTCATCCAGTACTTTACTTTATCCTTATAACGATTGAAGATAGCTTTTACATATCTCTCAAAAAAGGTGACAACTTGACGGTCTCTCCAGCCGCCATATTCTTTGACCAAATTCAGAGGCATTTCATAATGGGAAATGGTTACGACTGGTTCAATTCCATACTTGTGTAATTCATCAAATACACGATCGTAAAAAGCCAGCCCTTCTTCATTTTCCTCTAACTCGTTTCCATTAGGAAAAATACGCGTCCAGGCAATAGACATACGGAACGCCTTGAAGCCCATTTCCGCAAACAGTTCAATATCTTCTTTATATCGATGGTAGAAGTCAATGGCTTCATGATTTGGATAATCGTATTGATCACGATGGATTTCAAAATCAAAACCTGGATTCATTAAAATGTTATACCGCTCTTTTCCGCCTGGAAGAACATCTGCTATATTTAGCCCTTTATTCCCTTCACTAAATCCGCCTTCTATCTGATTGGCTGCAGTAGCCCCTCCCCATAAAAAACCTTGGGGGAAATGATATTTATTCATTTTTATAACCTCCAGAAATTTATACTTTCATTACTATTTCTTTTTTGGTGAAAAATTATATCTTGCCCTTCCTTAAACTAGGAAAATATATACACATAATCATAACTGGGTGTGGCATGATGGTAAATGAAAGAAGACCATTTAGTTGTTTATAACGAAAAAAGGGATTTGTTACATAGATGTAACACTGTGTTACACACACAAATTGTGTTACGCTTTACCTAAACTTTTTTGCAGAGTAAGATATTTTTTTATGAAGGAGCATCTGGGTTAATGTTTACAAATGAAGTCATCGCTTCTTTTAATGAATTAGAAACATCTTTATACAACTATATTTGTCAGAACCCTGAAAAGGTGCCGTATATGCGAATTCGTGAACTTGCGGATGAAACCCATGTATCAACAGCCTCTATTCTACGTTTTTGCAGGAAATTAAATTGTGAGGGATTTTCCGAATTCAAAGTAAAGCTTAAAATGAATTTACAACACAATAAAAAAACCGACATTAAAAGTTCCCAGCAATCAATCGTCGAATTTATTGAGCGTACCTTAAAAGGGGATATGGAAGAAAAGATTAGAGAGGCTGCAAATCTCGTTATTGAAGCAGATAACGTAATTTTTATTGGGATTGGAAGCTCTGGTATTCTTGCTGAATATGGGGCACGGTATTTCTCAAGCTTAGGCAAATTTTCGCTGTATATCAAAGATCCCCACTTCCCGATTCATTCCAAACTTCGGAATAATAGTGTAACCATTGCTTTATCTGTCTCAGGAGAAACGAATTTTACGATTTCTCAATTAAACCAGCTTAAACAAGAAGGAAGTAAAATTGTCAGTATTACAAACAATAAGCTTTCAACCATTGCCAAGATCTCTGATTTAAACATCGCCTATTATGTAACGGAGGAATTTTATGAAGAATCCAATGTTACCACACAAGTACCTGTGGTTTACATTTTAGAAGCAATAGCGCGGGAAATTCATAAGCTTAATGAATAGTAAGAAATCCTTCCTAAAGAAAGGCTCTTTTCTCATAGATTGTTGTTTTTTTATGAATTCTGCCCATTGATTAAAATACCTTCAAAAACAAAAAACTTTACGAAATCAGCCTAAAGGAAAGATACTGGTCATACACCGGACCGGTGTCTTTTCTCTTGATTGAAGTATTTCCATAAATGGGTTGCATACACGAATTATTCTTAGTATTCTCTGCTGGACATCCTCCCTCCCCTGGCGTATACTAGCCATATTTATGTAAAAGATTAGCAGTTTTACAGAAAGAAAGGTGTTTGACATGCTTCATAATCCAACAGGAAAAGAACGGCTAGCCCTGGCTTTTCTCCTTAGTATGCTCGGTATTCTGGGGCCGTTCAATATTGATATGTATTTGCCGAGCTTTCCGGATATTTCGGAGGATTTGAGTGCGCGTGCTTCACTTGTTCAGCTGAGTTTAACGGCGTGTTTGATTGGGCTTGCTGTTGGACAGGTAATTGTCGGACCGCTTAGTGATTCCCATGGAAGAAGAAAGCCGCTTTTAATTGGGATTTCGCTTTTTGCTCTATCATCCCTTTTATGTGCGATTGCACCGAATATTACGGCCTTTATTGCTGCCCGCTTTCTTCAGGGCTTAACCGCTTCAGCCGGGATTGTCCTCTCCCGTGCAGTTGTCCGCGATGTGTTCACCGGGAAAGAACTGACGAAATTTTTTGCGCTTCTGATGGTTATCAATGCCACAGCTCCTATGATTGCGCCAATGACAGGCGGGGCACTTCTGCTTCTGCCGTTCGCCAGCTGGAAAACCATCTTTTATTTTCTAAGTTTGCTTGGGGTTTTTATTACGATCGTGATCTCCCTGCGCTTGAAAGAAACCCTTCCGCCGGAAAAACGGGTCCCAAGCTCGATCGGGAACTCAGTTAGGAGTATGGGTGGCCTATTTAAGGACCGTTCTTTCATTGGCTATGCTTTAATTGTAGGATTTATCCACGGTGGAAGTTTTGCTTATGTTTCCGGAACGCCTTTCGTCTATCAGGGGATCTATGGAGTTTCGCCACAGGTATTCAGCATTCTGTTTGGCATAAATGGCTTGGCTATTATTACGGGGAGCTTCCTAATTGGCCGCTTTGCCGGAATTATCCCGGAAAGGAGCCTGCTTCGAACAGCAGTCTGTATCGCAGTGAGTGCCACCTCTGTCCTTTTGGTTATGACGATTATCAAGGGACCGCTATTCATGCTTGTCATCCCCATCTTTATTTACATGACTTCCATGGGGATGATCATTACAAGCTCCTTCACGCTGGCTATGAAAAATCAGGGGCATCGTGCCGGAAGCGCAAGCGCTGTGATCGGTATGCTGCCTTTAGTGCTCGGTTCTGCTGTCTCCCCTCTTGTCAGCATTGATGAAACAACCGCTGTCCCAATGGGAACCATTTTATTTGTCACTTCCTTCATTGGCTTCATCGCCTTTTTCACATTGACAAAGGAAAAAACTAAAAGAAGCAGAACAAACTTGAATTTGCATGCGGAGGGGTAATTCCCCTCCTAATATGAAAAGTGGATAATTAACCTACACAGTTAACATAATATTATTACAAGTCTCTTTGGCTTCAGGTGATATCCCCTTTAATGATTGAATACATATACAAATCATCGAATTTCCCGCAAGTATATTCATAATGCCGCAGCAGGCCCTCTCTTTTAAAACCCTGTCTTTCTATTAGTTTTTGGGACGGAAGATTGGCAGGTTCGACCAGCGCTTCAATTCTCTCCAATTCAAGGTGCTGAAAACCAAACTTAACAACAGCTGCTAATGCTTCGCTGGCAATTCCTTTCCCCCATTGCTCTTTGCTCAATTCATATCCAATTTCACTGCGATAATGTTTGGCTGCCCTATTAAGAAAACCGCAGCTGCCAATGATCTTTCCGGATTCCTTGAGGGTAATTCCCCATCTAATTCCAGTGCCTTGTTCATATATGGATTTATACCATCCGATTTCTTCATTGACCTGTTCAATCGTTTGGCAAGGCCCGATCCCCATATGTTTGACCACTTCTATATCTGACAGATAGACCAGCATATCTTTATCATCCGCTGTTGTTACTTCTCTTAAAATTAGCCTTTTTGTTTCTAGTTTCGGAAATCCGCTTCGCAAAATACCCTTCCTCTCCACATATAGTTGAGTTTGCTTAATAACAACTATACCAAAATTATCATCCATCAGCTGGAAAAAAACCCTTATTTCACAAACAGATGGTAAATACTTCAAACTTCCCCGCTGCCATGTTAAACTCTATAATTAGGCAAACTGCCTACAACATAGGTAAGTGATTAGCAATGAGGAGGATTTTTGTGAAACGATATGCGTTCTGGCTGCTTTTCCTTGCATCAATGCTACTCTCAGCATGCAGCAGTGACAAAGAGGAAGTGACAGCCAAAACACCTGCCAAGGAAAAGGAGCAGCAGGAAGAAAAACAGGAAAAGATTTTAACTGATTCAGAAAATATAAGTTTGGAAGTAACCGAGGAAGTTTTGCTGAACTTGCCTGCAGGAACGCTGATGGATGGTTTAGCATATGAAAAGGACATTGAAAACGTCGACTTTAATACACCTGAAACAGACTCTGAACTGAAAAGCAAGATGACATCCAAGCTTGAAGAATTAACAAAAGAGACCAACGATGTGGAGGCGATCAAGAAAGGTCTCGTTTCCCTTCTTGCCAGCCCGCATTATAAAGAGGTGCTCGAAAAAGCGAAAGTTTATGAACCTGCTTTTGAAGAGCCTTACCTTCCCGATCCAACTAAATCAGAAGGCGGCGAAGAAAAAGAAGCTGCGGAAAAGGCCATTATCCTGCTCGATGCCAGCTCCAGCATGCTGCTTCAAACCGGCGGCCAAATCAAAATGGATATTGCCAAAGATGCTGTAAAAAGCTTTGCCCAAACCATCGGACAGAGCAGTGACGTTTCCCTCGTTGTTTATGGCCATAAAGGTTCTGAAGCGGATGCAGAGAAGGAAATCTCCTGTTCAGGAGTAGAGGAAGTCTATCCAATGGGGCAATATTCAAAAAAAGAATTTCATGAAGCCGTTGATTCTTTTGAAAGCAACGGCTGGACTCCGCTGGCCGGTGCTATCCAAAAAGCCGCAGTAATGAGCAGCGGCTATGATGGCGCAACCACCATCTATATTGTCAGTGATGGTGCAGAAACATGCGACGGAGATCCTGTCCAGGCAAGTAAGGACCTTATTCAAAACAACAGCAGCAATACTGTAAATATTATTGGATTTGACGTAGATGGTAAAACCGAGGACCAATTAAAGGCGGTAGCTGAAGCGGGCAATGGCGAATATTTTAAAGCTGATAATCCTGAAGAATTGAAAAATACCATCCAATATGAATGGCTCCCATCAGCGCTTGATCTTGCCTGGGCCTTTACTATGGCACCTGACGGCTGGGAGATGATGGAGGAGTATGATAAAGGCGAAGTTTACCCCCGCCAATTGTTTACGATTGGCAGACGCGAGGCCCACCGTATCCTCGATGCCGTTTCTATCATGTCAGAACAAGGCTGGATTACCGAAGAACAAGAATCGGAGCTGCGTGACTGGGGCTATGAACGAAGCGAACAAATGAAAGACCTCTATTATGATCTTCATGAAAAAAATCGGGAAAAAGCCAATACAAAGAGTGCTGAAATAAAACAGCGAGTCGACGAATGGGTCGAGAAAATGAAGGCTCTAAAAAAAGAGCGCGGGGATATTTGGTAAGCTGGTATAAGAACGCTCAGGGGCATGGCTCTGAGCGTTTTTGAATATCTAAAAAATAGTCCCTTTAAATTTTTCCGGTTTTTTTACATAGCTTTCGATAATAAATCCGCATTCTATGCAAATGATATGTTCAACCTCTGAACCCAAGCTCATCTTATTAATTGGATAAATCGCTGCGTATCCAGCATGTTTTCCTCTTCCCAGTTCCTTTGCAGCACACTTTGGACACTGGGTAATGTCCACTGAATGTTTCATGCCAACCCCCCTTTAAGCAACCACTAACTGTAAATCTCTTCTGCTAAAGATACGAATGAACAGTAAGATAGTTTCACTTGCCCCTGAAAAAGACAAAACCCTGAAGGAAATTTCTTCATTTAAGTTTTAACCATCCATCACTGGGAATACAATAGAATAACTAATCCAAAATATCGGGAGGTGGATGCAGTGAATTACCTCTGCTACAAG
This sequence comes from Bacillus sp. ISL-47, assembly GCF_018613175.1. Lineage (NCBI taxonomy): Bacteria > Bacillati > Bacillota > Bacilli > Caryophanales > Bacillaceae > Bacillus > Bacillus sp. ISL-47. Next base: position 209,961 of record NZ_JAGGQS010000002.1, read on the forward strand.
GCGATGGAAGCATTTAAAAAAGATGCTGAGCGCCAGAAAGCAGCTGAAAATCAAAAGTTGAATGTAGCTAGCCAAAAGTCTAAATAAGAATGAGTAAATTTTGTATTCTTTTCCGTCATCCATGTGGATGGCTTTTTTATTTTTCTCCTTCATTACACAATTGTAAACTCTGAGAATAAGACATGAATTTTTGCGAATAAATGATCCAAATTTACGAACAAAATCCTATATTTTGCGAATACAATGGTGGAACTTCGGAACAAATCCTTGGTTTCGCGAATAAACCGTTATGCGGAACCAATGAAGGCCGCTATGTTAACGCTAGGTAACAGTTGAAATACGGAATACCGCCATTTTAATATTTTTCAGGTGGCTTCTTACACTTAGACAGTTCAATTAATTCGTGATGCTTATTCCATTAGGCACTCCTTTTACTTTAATTGTTTCAATTACCTTATTCCGCTCTTTATCGATGATGCTGACCGTGTCTTCAAACATATTCGTAACATACACCCTCTTATTATCAGGACTTGTCACAACTCCATGTGATCCTTTTCCGGTTTCAATTTCAGCTGTTGCTTGCTTTGCATCAAGGTCTATTACTGTAACACTTGTGGAAGGTGCTTCTTCTGTTCCTTGGTTAGCAACATAGGCAAACTGATCATTCTCATCAATGTATACTTGCGCAGGCCCAATACCAACAGGAATTTTATCTACCTTATCAGTAGCTAGGTCAACAACAGCAAGAGCATTTTCTCCATTTAAAGTAGCAACAAGTGATTTTCCATCAGAAGCGATACCCGTAGTGACAGGAGCTGTTCCCACTTTAATTCGCTTTTCTTCCTTCATGGTTTCAAGGTTAACAACACTGATTGTGTCTTCACTCATGTTTGCAATATAAGCGCTTTTGCTATCATCTGAAATTCTGAATCCATGTGGCCCTTTCCCTGTCTCTACTGTATTTACCACCTTAAAGCTTGCCATATCAATGACACTTACATTATTGTCTTCATTGTTGGTTACGGCAGCGTACCTCCCATCCTCAGTAAAAACAATATGGGCAGGGTGATTTCCGACTATGACCTCCTGGACTAGTTCATCATTCTCAATGCTGTAAAAAAGCGCTTTTCCATTCATTTCCATTTCGTTGCCATGGCCATCATCACCTCCGCCATATCCTGCCATACTTGGCAGAACCGTTGCCCCTATCATTTTTCCATCGGGTGATACCTGCACATTATGAACGGAGCCTTCTACTTCTAATGTGAAAACAATCGAATTGGTAGCTGCATCAATTTTAGAAATGCTGCCTCCTTCGTTTGCGGTGTAATAATATTGAGCAGCTGTCTTCTCATCAGCCACTTCTGCATTCTCATCTTCTTGCTGTACTTCTAATAAAGGTTCCTCCTCACTTTTTTCCTCATTCCCGGCATTACTCTCTGAACTGCATCCAGCCAGTATCACTCCTAACATTAAAAGAACAATAAAAATACTTTTTTTTACTTTATGCATGAAATGATCCTCCTTTTTGAACTTAAGGAAATCATAATAATTAATAGAGAATGCAAAAGTGATTTTTTTCACTTGGGCAAATATATTTTCAAAAAGTCTGACAATCTTTTGAAATCCATTAAATCTCCTTATTTGGAAGGTATGATAATGGGTTCCCGATAAAAAATGAACAGACCAAACTGTAGCCTGTTCATTTAGGTCTATTTGTTTTTTTCTAAAGCCCACAGAGCTTTAAATTTACGAAGCCATCTTTCTGCATGCCTCAGCACGTAAAATTAGTATTCTTAGCGGTAAGGAAGATTAATAATTATTTATACAAGACGACATCGTTTCCTTTGTTGTCTGCGGATGGCATTCAGATTCTGCCTCCGGCGCTTTCTCAAGAGCCATCCACTTACCTCTTTGAAACTGAATAACCAACACAATAGCCCGGAATGCAATGTCAGCGCCTATCGCAATCCAGACGCCTGCCAAGCCCCAGCCCAGCATGATACCTAATACATAGACAAGGACTGTACGCACGGCCCACATACCTACAGCTGTCAGGTACATTGGAAATTTTGTATTGTTTGCACCCTGGAAAGCACCTGTTAATACCATGAGGACAGCTAAAAACGGTTGAAAAACACCTGATATCTTAAGTGCTGTACCAATATTTGCGATTACCTCCTGATCCTCTGTAAAGAAACTTCCCGCCCAATCACCGAGAAAGAATAAAAGTGCCCCGAGGACAGTCATAGATGCTAAAGTTAAGACGGTTGTAAGTTTGGCATACCGCCTCGCTTCATCTAGGTTGCCTGCGCCTATTTGCTGTCCGACCAGTATGGTGGCTGCCGTTGCGAACCCATAACCAATCATATAAGAAAAGACTTCAATATTTCCTGCGATTTGATGGGCTGCAAAAGCATTTGTTCCAAGTGCTACAACGAATCCGAAATAGACGATTTGGCCAGCACGCATGACTAACCGTTCACCTGCTGCTGGTGCTCCAAGTGTCGTCAACTCCATTAAATGTACTTTGTCCAGCTTCCAATAGTCCTTGCGGAAAGCAAGAACCTCTGACCGGTTTAGGTAATAAAAAAGTGCTGCACTTCCAACAACACGGGAAAATACAGTAGCAAGGGCAGCTCCTACAATTCCCATTTCCGGAATAAATAGAAAGCCGAATATCAAAATGTAATCCAATACTGCATTCACAATATTAATAATAATGCTTACTTTCATTGGTGTTTTTGTATCCCCAGCCCCTCTAAGGATGGCACTTAAGACAAACATTAAAGACATAAAGATTGAGGGAATGCCCACGATCCTAAAATAGAGAGACCCAGCCTCCAGAACATCCGCTTCAATCCCCATTAGTTTTAATAATGGCTCTGCAAAAAACAAGGTTGCTACTCCAGTAAGCAAACCAAATATAATTGCCAGGACAATAGATTGCTGTGAAATATGCCTTGCCTTTTCCGGCAGGTTAGCCCCAAGAAAATTGGCAATTCTTACGTTCGCCGCCACCCCAATCGCCATAAATAGAGCAAAATAAATGGCAAGAACTGCATTGGTGACTCCTATGGCGGACACTTCTGCAAGCCCAAGCTTGGAGACAAAATAAGTGTCTACAAAACCAAGGATGGTTTGGAAGAAATTTTCGATTACAGCAGGTATGGCAAGTACTGTAATAATTTTTAACCTGTCTTTGTTTGATTGAACATTTTTCAGTTTTGCATCTACGACTTCTTCTTTCAAATTTCTTCCCTCCGTTCCTGAGAAGGCTATGAACAATAAATGTTACCTTTAATCAAATAAGGCACACCTTATAAGTGTGCCCTATTTGATAACTAGGCTATTTACATTATTTACTTTCCTGAAACATTAATAATGAATGGAACCGTTATAGCTTTCCAAGGTATTTATATTGTCCCATTTCTCTATATCTGAGGCAGGTAATAGCATATCTATCATTCCTACTACAAGCTTTGTTTTCATCCTCTTAATTTTTACCACTGCCATTTACATATAAACTCCACAAAAAATGCATATTTGCAATTGGGAGTCCTTTTTGGTTGCTTTTAAAAATAAAAGCAGGCTATCATTTATAAATACTTAGCTAGGTATAAAGATTTTAACATGTTATTCTCATCAGTCTTTTACAAAGACTAAGAAAAAATATGAAAAGAGGTAGAAGCGTTTGAAAAAGGGTATTATTATTGCTCTCAGTGTTTTAGTTTTAACTTTTGGAGCCCTGTTTCTTTTCATGAGATTCTCTGGCATGGGAGGGAATACGCCAAATAGCGGAATGGGCGGAATGGGCAATGGACCTGAAAACCTTGAAAATGAAGAATATTCTTTTGATGCGCCTTTGCCAATCCCCCCTTTGTTAGAGGATGTTAACCCAGACCCTGATAAGGCTGAATTCCATTTAACTGCCCAAGAATCCGAGAAGGAGTTTTTAAAAGGCAAAGCGACAAAGACATTGGGCTATAACGGAGATTACCTGGGTCCCGTCATTAGAGTAAGAGCCGGTGAAGAAGTTTCCGTAAAAGTGAAAAACGATGTGAGTACCGGGACTACTGTCCACTGGCATGGGCTCGAAGTAGACGGTAATCAGGACGGCGGGCCACACTCCGGAATCCAGCCGGGGGATACTTGGAATCCTCAATTCACGATAAAACAGCCAGCAGCAACGTTATGGTACCACCCTCACCTTCTGCACACAACAGGTGAACAGGTATACATGGGACTTGCAGGTTTGTTTTACATTGATGACAAAGTTTCGGACAATCTCGATATTCCGAAAGAATATGGAGTAGATGATGTCCCCCTTATTATCCAGGACAAACAGTTTGATACTAATGGAAAATACGAGTATGACCTGGGGATGCATGATGTGATGATGGGACTTCAAGGAGAAGCCATTTTGGTAAATGGAGCAGTCAACCCCTACATGGAAGTTCCTAGAGGAAAGGTGAGGCTTCGCCTTTTAAATGGGTCTAACGCAAGAATATACAATTTTACCCTTAGCAGCGGCCAATCATTCCAACAGATTGCAAGTGATGGCGGATTTTTGGAAAAGCCTGCTGAAATGAACAGCTTAATTCTAAGCTCTGCCGAAAGAGCTGAGGTAATCGTTGATTTTTCTGATCATAATGAAGGAGATGTGGTTTATTTAACTGACCAGGGAACTCCTTTCATGAAGTTTGTTGTCAGTGAGAAAGAAGGAAAAGAATATGCCATTCCCGCTAACTTAACAGATATTCCTGAGATTGATCCGGGAAGCGCCGTCCGTACAAGAGAATTTGTCATGCAGGGAATGGGCAGGAATGTAAACATCAACGGCAAACAAATGGATATGAATCGAATTGATGAGGAAGTTAAACTTGGCTACACCGAAATATGGGAAATTTCAAATGATGGTTCCGGGATGATGGGTGGAATGATGGGAGACAATGGCGGTATGGCGCATCCTTTTCATGCACATGGTGTACAGTTCCGGATCCTTGACAGAGACGGAAACCCGCCTCCACCTAATGAGAGAGGCTGGAAAGACACTATACTTGTTTATCCCGGCGAAAAAGTAAGAGCAATCGCCACCTTTAACCATCCAGGGGTCTTTATGTACCATTGTCATATCTTAGAGCATGAAGATGCGGGGATGATGGGACAATTTAAGGTAAAGGATTAGTAGAGGTGCAAATGAAAAGATCGAAGTAAAGCCTTCGATCTTTTTCATGTGCGCCCGGC
>NZ_JAGGQS010000029.1:0-38508 GCF_018613175.1 Bacillus sp. ISL-47
TTCGTAAGAGCATCATTATTGATTGCTATTATAATTAATCTTTTTGTAGTTTTAACAGGAATACTCTTGTTCATCGTCCTAGAAAAATGTTTGGTGATTACATGCCATATACGTTCATCTTTATCCTTTTTAAAATAAGGCTCTTTTCGTATAGATTGTTGTTTTTGGACTATAAAGCTTGCCCGTTGATTTCCGCTCCAGTCACTTGCTTTCCGCGGGGAGGAACGGGAGCCTCCTCGGCGTTTCACGCCTGCGGGGTCTCCCGCTCCCTCTCTTCCCGCAGGAGTCAAGTGCCTTCCACTCCAATCAACTCAGTAATTAAAACTAGTTTGTAAGCAACAAACTTTGCGAAATCAGCTTTTCTAAAAGATTATTGTTTTTGAATAGTGGGATACTAGAAAACAGTTTTGTATTATCGGAAAAAAGAGGGATATATAAGAAGAGCTAAAGCTTTTGTCTGCTTTTTTTATACAAGCAAGCCCCATGAACAAAATATTCAAAAAATATTTTCCGATTAAGAAGGAGAATGAGGAAAAATGTTGAATTTATAAAATTAGGATTATATCTTCTGGAAAAGGTGGTGAACAGAATGGAAGTGACAGACGTTAGATTACGCCGCGTCAATACGGATGGACGAATGAGGGCTATTGCATCTATTACCCTGGATCATGAATTTGTTGTTCATGATATTCGTGTGATCGATGGAAACAATGGCTTATTTGTAGCTATGCCTAGCAAACGTACTCCGGACGGAGAGTTTAGAGATATTGCACATCCTATTAACTCAGGAACGCGCGGTAAAATCCAGGAGGCAGTATTAGCCGAGTACCACCGTTTAGGTGAATTAGAAGTTGAATTTGAAGAAGCCGGTGCTTCCTAAAAAAATAAAACAACAAGGGCCTACTTCATAAGTAAGGCTCTTTTTTATTTATTCAGCGTTTTTAGCTCTAAGCCTGCCAAATATTAAAGGTCTTAGGGCTTTTTTTTTGGAGTTGATAAAGCTTGGCTAGCACGTGACTCCCCGAAAATGTATTCACGTTCCTAAGTGGTGTTTCATTCTGAATGCTCGCCCAAACTCCAGCTGATACGAGCTTCTTGGTCGGTAATCAGCAGGCAAATATTACACCACTTTTATGTTATATTCTGTACCCTGACTTTTTGGCCTATAAACCATTTTTATAAAAATACCGTTTGCGGTAATGACAAATATTTGTACTTTGTTATCATTCCTTGAAATAAGAGCCCATTTAAGATATATTCTTAATGGATAAAAAGGTTATATTGGAGGCCTGTAAATGTCTAATCGATACGCGGTAATTTTAGCCGCAGGCCAGGGGACAAGAATGAAGTCGAAGCTTTATAAAGTCCTTCATCCTGTTTGCGGCAAACCGATGGTTCAACATGTTGTTGATCAAGTTTCAAAGCTTAATATAAAGGAAGTTGTCACCATCACTGGACATGGAGCAGAGATGGTTGAAGAACAGCTGGGTTCAAGCATCAAATATGCGCTTCAGGAGGAACAGCTTGGTACAGCACATGCCGTAATGCAGGCTCGTGAACTGCTAGAAGGCAAGGAAGGCATCACGATTGTTGTTTGTGGGGATACTCCGCTAATCAAGCATGAAACAATGGAAGCGCTTTTTAAGCATCATGAAGAACTATCTGCAAAAGCAACTATTTTAACTGCCCATGCTGAAAATCCATTAGGATATGGACGTGTAATCCGCAATGATGTGGGAATGGTTGAAAAGATCGTAGAACATAAAGATGCTTCCGAGCAAGAGCGGAAGATAAAAGAAATCAATACTGGAACTTACTGCTTTGATAACAAAGCTCTTTTTGAAGCCTTGAACAAGGTGACAAATGATAATGTCCAGGGCGAATATTACCTTCCGGATGTCATTGAAATCCTTAAAAGTGAGGGTGAGGTCGTTACGGCTTATCAAACTGCCGATTTTGAGGAGACTTTGGGTGTCAATGACCGGGTAGCTCTATCCCAGGCAGAAACTTTCATGAAAAAGCGGATAAATGAAGAACATATGCGTAATGGAGTTACAATCATTGATCCTTCAAACACATATATTGGTGCGGATGTTAAAATTGGTTCTGATACTGTGCTTTACCCTGGAACCATTTTATCCGGCAATACGCTGATTGGTTCCGATTGCGTAATTGGACCTCAAACGGAGATATCCGATTGCCAAATTGGGAATCAGACAGTAATCCGCCAATCTGCAGCGTATGACAGCCATATTGGCTCACAGGTGAATATCGGGCCATTTGCCCATATTCGTCCTCAATCTGATATTCATGATGAAGTGAAAATCGGCAACTTTGTTGAAGTGAAAAAGTCTGTTTTTGGTAAAGGCAGCAAGGCATCTCATCTAAGCTATATTGGCGATGCAGAGATTGGTAAGGATGTTAATTTGGGCTGCGGTTCAATTACTGTCAATTATGATGGGAAAAATAAATATCTGACCAAAATAGAAGATGGTGTGTTTATTGGCTGCAACTCCAATCTGGTTGCACCGGTAACCATTGGCGAAGGTGCCTATGTAGCAGCAGGATCAACTATTACAGAAGATGTGCCGGGTGAAGCCCTTTCCATTGCCCGTGCACGCCAGGTAAACAAGGAAAATTACACTCAAAAATTTAACAAGTAATAATGCGATGGAGGCCCAACATGTCTAACCAGTATTTAGATCCAAATTTAAAGTTGTTTACTTTAAACTCAAACCGGAAGCTAGCTGAAGAGATTGCAAATGTCATTGGTGTAGAGCTGGGGAAATGTTCTGTAACCCGCTTTAGTGATGGTGAAATCCAAATCAATATTGAAGAAAGTATCCGCGGATGCGATGTATACGTAATTCAATCTACAAGCTCTCCAGTTAATGAGCATTTAATGGAGCTTTTAATTATGATCGATGCGCTTAAACGTGCATCTGCAAAAACAATCAACATCGTTATGCCTTACTATGGCTATGCCCGTCAGGACCGTAAAGCGAGAGCACGAGAGCCGATTACAGCTAAGCTTGCAGCAAACTTGCTTGAAACAGCAGGTGCGACCCGCGTGATTACCCTTGACTTGCATGCACCGCAAATTCAAGGTTTCTTCGACATTCCGATTGATCATCTAATGGGTGTGCCGATCCTATCCGATTACTTTAAAAATAAAATCATGGATGGCGATATCGTAATCGTTTCTCCTGACCACGGCGGTGTAACACGTGCACGTAAAATGGCAGATCGCCTGAAGGCTCCAATTGCTATTATTGATAAACGCCGGCCGAAACCAAATGTTGCAGAAGTAATGAACATTGTAGGTAACATTGATGGGAAAATTGCCATCTTAATCGATGATATTATTGATACTGCCGGTACGATTACACTAGCTGCAAATGCCCTTGTAGAAAATGGTGCATCAGAAGTGTATGCATGCTGTACGCATCCAGTGTTATCGGGCCCTGCCATCGAAAGAATCGAAAACTCAACCATTAAAGAGCTGGTTGTGACAAACTCAATTACTCTTCCTGAAGAAAAGAAAACAGATAAGATTGTTGAACTATCAGTAGCACCGCTTATCGGAGAAGCTATTATCCGCGTTCATGAAGAGCAATCTGTCAGCACGCTGTTCGATTGATATTAAAATTAAATAAACAGACCAGGCTTGCTGAAAAGCAAGCCTGCTGTGCTATCATCAAATAAATAACCAAGCTTAAAAAACTAAAACGTTTAGACTTTCTCATTTTAGGGCATTTTTTTATATAGACAGTTAATGACTTTATAATTTTTAAAATGAGGAAGGGGACGTATTTATGACAGCTGTATTGCAAGCGAAAGAAAGAAAAGGAGCACGTAATTCCCATTTAACCGCATTGCGCGAGGAAGGCAATATTCCTGCTGTATTGTATGGATCCAAGCTTGAGAGTAAATCCATCTACTTAAGTGGAGCAGATTTCCTGAAAACTATTAAAGAGGTTGGCAGAAATGGTGTTTTCTCCTTGGACTTGGATGGGAATAAATTTGATGTAATGTTGGGTGACTATCAATCCAATCCTTTGAAAAATGAAATTGTCCATGCGGATTTCCTGGCTGTGGACATGAAGAAGGAAATCACTGCTGACGTACGGGTTGTGCTGGTTGGGGATGCACCAGGAGTAAAGGATGGAGGAGTAATGCAGCAGTCCATGCATGAGGTCTCTGTCACAGCTACTCCAAACAATATTCCTTCAGCTGTTGAAGTCGATGTTACCAATCTTCAGGTGAATGAGACTTTAACGGTTGCAGACATTAAGATTAATCGCGGTTATGAAATCAATAACGAGGAAGAGCAGGTTATTGCTTCAATTCTCCCTCCAAGACAGGAAGAAGAAATTAATAGCGGCGAAGAACAGGAAGCTGGAACACCTGAAAGCGAAGAAGGAAGAGAAACAACAGCAGATGAAGATAAAACAAGTGAGGAATAGGCTGAGCGAAGCCTTTTCAAACAGGGGCTGGCCCGATAGGCATCATATCGCCAGCCCCTGTTTTCTTGCATAGGTGCAGGATCGCGGGGTAATTAGCAACGCAAAAAATGTTTGTGGCACTTTCAGTAAAATTAAAAAGAATAAACAGTTGTCTAGCTCCGAGCACCATCGCTTTGGGGGCTTTTCGCCTAAAAGCAGTGCTCTGAGCTTTTCTATTATGGGGTGAAATGATGAAGCTGATTGTGGGGTTGGGGAATCCTGGCAAGCAATATGATAAAACGAGACATAATATTGGCTTTGATGTGATTAATGTCTTATCAGAACGGCTGAATATTCCTTTGAATCAAGCAAAATTGAAAGGATTATTTGGGACAGGCTATGTAAACGGAGAAAAGGTCTTTCTCCTCAAGCCTCTTACATATATGAATTTATCCGGTGAATCAATCCGGGCAGTTATGGATTATTTTGATATCAATGAGGAAGAGCTGGTTGTCATTTACGATGACCTGGACTTGCCAGTGGGCAAGATTCGTCTGCGGCAAAAAGGCAGCGCAGGCGGGCACAATGGCATTAAATCGACAATCGCCCATTTGGGGACACAGGAGTTTAACAGAATAAGGGTAGGCATCGATCGGCCTCCAAGCGGCATGAAGGTCCCTGATTATGTATTGGGGCGGTTCACAAAAGAGGAACAGGAAGTCATGGACGAAGTGGCTAAAAGATGTGCGGATGCTTGTGAAGAATGGTTCAAAAAACCATTTTTACAGGTAATGAACGATTTTAATCAATAAACTTCATATTTTCTTTATTTTTATCATAGAATAATGTTCATTAAACATCGTCTGCATTGGCTCAAATGAATAAGTTCCCGCTCAAAGGCTCATAATAGAATTATGGACAGTTTGACGGGGAGGGACAGGCATGGCTATTCATTATCATTGCCGTCATTGCGGAACAAAGATTGGTTCGATTGAGAATGACTCTGTTCATACAGAGCAACTTGGATTTCACAAATTAAATGATGAGGAACGCCAGGAAATGATCTCATATGACCAGTCCGGAGATTTAAATGTAAAAGCGATTTGCGAGGATTGCCAGGAATCACTTGAACGCAATCCTGATTACCATCAGCAGGACTTTATTATTCATTAACAAGCTTTGGAGACGATCCAAAGCATTTTTCTATTTCCACTTTGATGTCAGTCTTATCACCTGGGAGGTGATTCATCTTCCCCGGTGGATGGGCTGAATACTTGTATTTGTCATTATATTTATTTTATAAGAAAACTCTTACGTTCCCTGCAATATCAGGGCTTAATTGCGGATGTTTTTAATAGATACCCATTTATAGAGTGCTTGTTGCACAACGCGTTTTTTTAGTAAGATGATGATAACTAAGCGGCTGTGAACTGTCACGGCTTTTAAGAAGATACGAACGTAATACTATTTTAATTAGGCAGTTATCTAGCTTTGAGCGCGGAAAGAGGCGCTTGTGTTTTTCTATTAGGAGGGGCTTTCATGTTAGGTCTAAAACAGATTATAAGCCAGCAGGATGATGTAAGTTCCATTCTGTCTGGAATAGAGGAAGGGTTAAGGGAGCAGATGCTTGCGGGTTTATCTGGATCTGCACGCACGCTGTTTTTATCTTCCGTATATGAGCAATCCGGAAGGCCGATGCTGGTTGTAACCCATAATCTCCTGCAGGCCCAGAAATTATACGATGATATTGTGAGTCTGGCAGGAGATACAGATGTATTTTTATACCCTGCAAATGAACTCATTGCAGCTGAGATTGGAATTGCAAGCCCTGAATTGAAGGCCCAGCGGATCGAGGCTTTGAATTATTGGAGTAAAAATAAAAAAGGAATCATGATTGTCCCGATGGCCGGGTTAAGAAAGATTCTGCCGCCTCCATCCCATTGGAGTAAATATCAGCTATCATTGAAGGTTGGCGATGAACTGACTGAGGATCAATTAAAGAGTTTTATTCAAATGGGCTATGTTCGTTCGGAGATGGTTTCTTCACCAGGAGAATTTAGTGTCAGAGGCGGGATTATTGATATTTATCCTTTAACAGAGGCAGATCCGATCAGGATTGAGCTTTTTGATACAGAAGTGGATTCAATTCGTACATTTTCTTTGGAAGATCAGAGGTCAAAAGAAAAGTTAACCGAAATTACAATTGGCCCAGCAACTGAAATACCGCTTGATGCTGAGCATTTTAATAAATTAATTGAAAAGCTGGAAAGTGGCTTAGGTGCAAGCCTGAAAAAATTAAAGGACGATAAAGCAAAAACCCAGCTGGCACAGAATGTAGGCTATGAATTGGAAATGCTGAGAATGGGAAACAAGCCTGAACAGCTTTTCAAATACTTATCGTTTGTATTTGATGAAGGAAGTAGTTTAATAGACTACCTTCCTGCCAATGGGTTGATCTTCATAGATGAAATCAGTCGTGTACAGGAAATGAATGATTCCCTGGAGAAGGAAGAAGCGGAATGGTATACAAGTCTTTTAGGTGAAGGCCAGATTATCCATAATGTTAAGGTATCCCATAACTTAAAAGAATTTCTGCATCGTTCTCAGCAGCCGGTTACTTATATGTCCTTGTTCTTAAGGCATGTACCAAACACGAATCCGCAGAACATCATTAACATTTCCTGCAAGCAAATGCAGAATTTTCATGGCCAGATGCACGTTCTTAAAAGTGAAATGGAAAGATGGAAGAAAGGCAGGTATTCTGTCGTTTTCCTAGGGCCTGATGAAGAGCGTGTCAAAAAGCTTCAAAGAGTCCTTGAAGATTATGAAATTGATGCAGCTTTTGTTAGTGCCAATCAGCCTCTTTTACAGGGGAGAGTCCAAATTTTAGAGGGAAGCCTGCAAACAGGATTTGAGCTCCCGAGCCAAAAGCTTGCTGTTATTACGGAAGAAGAGCTATTTAATAAGCGCACAAAAAAGAAGGCGCGCAGGCAAAAGTTATCCAATGCGGAGAGAATTAAAAGCTATTCCGAGTTAAAAGTAGGCGACTATGTCGTGCATGTAAACCACGGTATAGGAAAGTATCTGGGAATTGAAACACTTGAAATTAACGGGGTCCATAAAGATTATCTTCATATACGTTACCAGGGAAGCGATAAGCTTTATGTCCCAGTTGAGCAAATTGACCTTGTCCAAAAATATGTTGGGTCAGAAGCAAAAGAGCCAAAGATTTATAAATTGGGCGGAAATGACTGGAAGAGGGTTAAGAAAAAGGTTCAGTCATCTGTACAGGATATTGCTGATGACCTGATCAAGCTCTATGCGGAACGTGAGGCATCAAAGGGTTATGCGTTTAATCCTGATGGAGATATGCAAAGGGAGTTTGAAGCAGCGTTCCCTTATCAGGAAACTGAGGACCAGGTTCGTTCCATCCATGAAATCAAGAAAGACATGGAGAGAGAACGCCCGATGGACCGCTTGCTATGCGGCGATGTGGGTTATGGTAAAACAGAAGTCGCCATTCGTGCTGCTTTTAAGGCGATTGCAGATGGGAAACAGGTTGCATTCCTTGTACCAACAACCATCCTTGCCCAGCAGCATTATGAAACAATGAGAGAGCGGTTCCAGGATTATCCGATTGAAATAGGGCTTTTAAGCAGATTCAGAACGAAAAAGCAGCAAACAGAAACCTTAAAAGGCTTAAAAGCAGGGACTATTGACGTAGTTGTCGGCACACATCGGATTTTGTCAAAAGATATTCAGTATAGAGATTTAGGCCTGCTCATTATAGATGAAGAGCAGCGCTTTGGTGTGACACATAAAGAGAAGATCAAGCAGCTTAAGACGAATGTGGATGTCCTTACTCTAACTGCAACGCCAATCCCTAGAACCCTACATATGTCAATGCTTGGAGTCCGAGACTTATCTGTCATCGAGACTCCGCCAGAAAACCGGTTCCCGGTCCAGACATACGTAATGGAATACAACGGTTCGTTAGTGCGTGAAGCGATAGAGAGGGAACTGGCCAGGGATGGGCAGGTCTATTTTCTATATAACCGTGTAGAGGATATAGAACGAAAAGCCGAGGAAATATCCATGTTAGTTCCAGATGCAAGGGTAACTTATGCCCATGGGAAAATGACGGAAAATGAGTTAGAATCTGTAATGTTAAGCTTCCTTGAAGGAGAGTCTGATGTTCTTGTCAGCACAACGATTATAGAAACAGGCGTTGATATTCCAAATGTCAACACGCTGATTGTTCATGATGCTGACAAAATGGGCCTTTCCCAGCTTTATCAGTTAAGGGGAAGGGTTGGCCGTTCCAACAGGGTTGCCTATGCGTATTTCACATATCGAAAAGATAAGGTATTAACCGAAGTAGCCGAAAAGAGACTTCAGGCAATAAAAGAATTTACGGAACTCGGATCAGGCTTTAAAATCGCGATGCGTGACTTATCGATCAGGGGTGCCGGTAATTTATTGGGTGCCGAACAGCATGGATTCATAGATTCAGTTGGTTTTGATTTGTATTCTCAAATGCTTAAAGAAGCGATCGAAGAAAGAAAACAGGATATTAGCGGTGAAGAAAAAGCGCCAAAAATCGAAATCGATCTGGATGTCGATGCATATATTCCCGACTTCTATCTGTCCGATGGCCATCAGAAAATCGAAATGTATAAACGGTTCCGTGGAATTTCGTCGCTCGAAGATGTGGAAGAGCTGCAGGAAGAGATGATCGACCGCTTTGGCGAGTATCCAGAAGAGGTGGCTTATTTATTCCAGATTGCCGAAATGAAGGTCTATGGAGAGCTTGCAGGCATTGAGACTGTAAAGCAATCGAAGAGTGAAGTGCTGATTCTCTTATCTGAAAAAGCCAGTGAAAATATTGACGGCCAAAAAATATTCAAGATCACAAGCAAGTACGGAAGAATGATTGGCCTTGGAATGGAAGGCAAGAAATTGAAGGCTGTCCTCCATATCAAGGGAATTAAAACAAATGAGTGGCTCAACATCGCGTACGAAGTGATAAAAGGAATGCATGACGCTAAAAAAGAGCAACAACATCCAACTGAGTAAAAATATGGAAATGTTTCTGTTAATTAAATGAAACAATAATAATGTTTATCTGATCCATTCAAGGGTAATTTTTAGTTGAGGGATCATTTGGAATGTTTAACCGTTTTTGGAATCTATAACATCTATGAGAAAAAGTTATTGCGCACGTATATAACTTTCCATATGAAAGATACTAAGTTCAAACATGGCGATGTATTCATTTTCTCCCAATATGAGTCAGAGCCAAAAGAGGAAAGAGTAAGTGCTGCGCTGAAGATAGAATTGTCTAGCTCCAGCGCCTAGCCCCTCGAGTCATAAGCCGAATCACTCCAGAACAGCATTTCCTGCGTGATTCGTCTTATGCTTGTCGGACTGGCACAGGATGTGCTGGCATCTGCGTTTGCCACAGGACGTGGCGGTTTTTAGCAGATGTTCATACATCTTGATGTGCGCTTCCGCTTTTCTAAAAAATCATCAGATGAAAGTGAGGCAACGTTGGATGAAAGCAACTGGTATAGTTCGTCGTATCGATGATTTGGGTCGTGTAGTAATCCCTAAAGAAATCCGCAGAACATTGCGTATACGTGAAGGGGACCCGCTGGAGATTTTCGTAGATCGTGATGGAGAAGTCATCTTAAAGAAGTATTCACCAATAAGTGAACTAAGCGATTTTGCAAAAGAATATGCAGAAGCATTATATGACAGCCTGGGAAATCCAGTGTTAATCTGTGACAGAGATACTTACATTGCTGTTGCAGGCGGTTCTAAAAAAGATTACTTAAACAAAAATATAAGCGATCTTGTTGAAAAAACAATGGAAGAGCGGACTTCGGTCCTTGTCAACCAGCCTGGCGATATCTCGCTTGTAGACGGAAACACAGAACCTTCCTCCGCTTATACAATTGGCCCTATCATCGCAAACGGAGACCCGATTGGCGCAGTCATTATTTTTGCTAAAGAAGATTCATTAGGCGATGTGGAACAAAAAGCAGTTGAAACAGCTGCAGGTTTCCTTGCCAGACAAATGGAATCATAAAAAAGAATACTTTATGAAAGGGGTAGCGTAACGCTGCCTTTTTTCTTTGTATACAGCAGAAGGAATACCCGCATAAAGCAGCGGTTTTCGCGCACAAATTAAAAGAACCCGCCTGCAAAGTTTACCGCTGACTGTAAACATTTCGTATTTTAAATTTAATGTGAAAGCAATCCGACGCATCAGCTCTGTTATGCTATAATACTTTCGAATTCATTTGGAAGGAGATGGGCAATTGAAGCCCGTTCATACATCAGGCGATTTATTTAAAGGAGCCTTTATCCTGACGGTCGCTGCACTTGTAATAAAAATTCTAAGCGCTATATATCGTGTACCTTTTCAAAACATTGTAGGGGATGTAGGTTTTTATATTTATCAGCAGGTATATCCCTTCTATGGGATTATTTTAGTATTATCTACATATGGATTTCCTGTTGTCATTTCCAAACTTTATGCCGAACAGGCTGCTTTAAAAAGGGAAAAAGATGTTCAAAATTTATTTGTGATTGCTGCTCTTGTCCTGACAATAATCGGATTTACTGGATTCTCCGTTCTTTACTGGGGAGCAGATTGGCTGGCTGCCGGGATGAACGACCCGCAGCTTGCTGTTTTGCTTAGGGTGGTAGCGGTTGTTTTTCTCATTTTTCCCATTGTCTCTATCCTAAGAGGTTACTTTCAGGGAAGAGGTAATATGGTTCCTACAGCGGTTTCACAGGTAGGGGAACAGCTTGTGAGAGTCGCAACCATTCTGCTTGCAGCCTTGCTGTTGGTACGGGAAGGACACTCCCTCTATATGGTGGGAGGAGGCGCCCTTTTCGGGGCAATAACCGGCGGGTTTACTGCCGCACTTATATTAATTACATTTTTTTATATAAAACAAAGAAGGAAACTTCCCTCTTTAATTGAAATTGATTTCAAAAAGAGCGGCAAAATTGCCAAGGTCCTGATCATTCAGGGGTTCGCGATTTGCATCAGCAGTCTCGTCCTCATTTTTATCCAGCTGGCGGATTCATTAAATCTGTACTCACTCCTGTTAGCCTCCGGTTATGAGAGTGAACAGGCGAAAGAGCTGAAAGGTGTATATGACCGTGGCCAGCCGATTGTGCAGCTGGGCACGGTCGTTGCAACGTCGATGTCTTTGTCGCTTGTGCCGCTTATCTCCAAAGAAAAAATGAAAAACCAGGCTGCTTTTCTGCATGATAAAATCAGACTTGCTCTCCAAATAGGCATTCTCGTCGGGGCTGCTGCAACGGTAGGGCTATGGAATATTATTGAGCCGGCGAATGTGATGCTTTTTGAAAATGTATCCGGGTCGGATGTCCTTTCAATTCTTAGTATTTTAATCTTTTTAAGTTCGGTTATTATAACCATTACAGCTATTCTGCAGGGATTGGGTTTTATCCTATTTCCGGCGGCTGTGATCCTTTTGGGCTTTGCTGTTAAGTGTGGATTGAACTTCCTATTAGTCCCATCCTATGGCACAATTGGGGCGGCAGCAGCATCCTGCCTTGCTCTTGCAGCGGTTCTGCTCTTTCTTATATTTAAGCTTCAGAGCTATTTAAAAATAGCGCTGCTTTCCAACCGCTTTTTATTTGTCATTGGTTTGGCTTCTGCCGTCATGGCACTTGTTTTACAGCTATACCTTCAGGCAACAGGTGTGTTCGCCGACTTTAAACATGACCGTCTTTATGCCGGTTTCCAGGCACTAAGTGCGGTGGCTATAGGAGGCTTCACTTATTTGTTTATTGTGCTTAAAGGCAATACTTTTAGAGAGGAAGAGCTCGCTCTGCTTCCGTTTGGCAGTAAACTAATGTTCTTGCTTCCTAAAAAAAATAGGAGATGAATAATTTTATGAAGAAAATAACGATTCTCGGGCTTGGAGCAGGAGATTTAGATCAGCTTTCTTTAGGTGTTTATAAAAAGCTTAAAAATTCAGAGTCCCTCTATTTACGAACGAAGGAACATCCTGTTCTCCGCGACCTCGAACAAGAAGGACTTCAGTATCAGTCTTTTGACAGTGTATATGAAAAGCACGATCATTTTGAGGAAGTGTATGAAGAAATATGCGAATCCCTGCTGGAAGCTGCTCTGGCAAATGATATTACATATGGAGTGCCTGGCCATCCGCTTGTGGCAGAAAGAACAGTTCAGCTTCTGATTGAGCAAGCGCCTAGTAAGGATATTGAGATAGAAATCGGAGGAGGACAGAGTTTCCTTGACCCTTTGTTTCAGGCTTTGAAAATCGATCCAATCGAAGGATTTCAACTCCTTGATGGAACCGATTTAAAAAGGGATGAAATAGAAGTTGCACAGCATGCCATTATAGGACAAGTGTATGACCAGTTTGTAGCCAGTGAAGTCAAGCTTACGCTAATGGAAAAGCTGCCTTATGACTACGAAGTATTGATCGTGACGGCTGCTGGCAGCAAAGAAGAGAAAATTAGAAAAGTCCCACTCCATGAGCTTGACCATGATATGGAGCTGAATAACTTAACCTCTGTATATGTGCCGCCAGTGAAGGATGAAACGATTTTATATAAGGATTTTTCAAAGCTTCGCAGCATTATTGCAGAGCTGCGCGGACCGAACGGCTGTCCATGGGATCTTAAGCAGACTCATATATCACTAAAAAAATATTTAATTGAAGAAGCATACGAACTGATCGAAGCGATTGATAATGAGGATAGTGACCATATGACTGAAGAGCTTGGAGATGTCCTTCTTCAGGTTATGCTGCACGCCCAGATTGGGGAGGATGAAGGCTATTTCACTATTGATGATGTCATTCAAGGACTTTCTGAGAAAATGGTGCGCCGCCATCCGCATGTATTTGGTAATGTACAGGCTGATAATGAGGAGGAAGTTCTGAAAAATTGGCAAAGCATCAAACAGGAAGAAAAAGGTGAGCAACAGAAATCCATCATGGATGCTGTACCCAAATCCTCTCCAAACCTAATGAGGGCTGAAGAAATTCAAAAAAAGGCGGCCAAAGTTGGTTTTGATTGGAAGGAAATCGAGCCTGCCTGGGAGAAAGTGAAGGAAGAGATTTCTGAATTCGAATCTGAAGCAAGGAATAAAAGCAGCCAGATGGAAGCGGAATTTGGCGATATTCTTTTTGCGCTGGTCAACATCGCCCGTTTCTATAAAATAGATGCGGAAGAAGCGACAAGAAAAACGAATGAAAAATTTATCCGCCGTTTTTCATATGTGGAAGAGCGGGTAAAGGAAAGCGGGAGAAACTTTGAAGACTATACGCTGGAGCAGCTTGATGAATATTGGAATGAAGCAAAAGCAAAAGGATACTAAAAAAGAGAAACCAGAGGAGTGGCGGACAAATGAGATTAGATAAATTTTTAAAAGTATCAAGGCTTATCAAAAGAAGAACACTGGCAAAAGAAGTTTCCGATCAGGGAAGGATTTCAATTAACGGCCAGCAGGCTAAGGCCAGCTCGACCGTTAAAGTTGGGGATGAGCTTCAAATCCGCTTTGGACAGAAGTTAGTAACGGCAAAGGTCGAGCGTCTGCAGGAAACGACCAGGAAGGAAGAGGCTGCGGAAATGTATTCAATTCTTAAAGAGGAGAAAGTGGAATCAGAAGCGTAAGACACTTTGCCTGACCTGCACCTTTCGGGTTTAGCCGATAAACTTTTGGTTTCGGACGATAAAAATCCGAATTTATCCGGCAAATTCCTGTTTTCGGCTGATAAAATCTGGATATTGGCCGTTAAATCGGCACTAAGCTGTATTTTGGCCAATATCATCTTCCGTTCTGCTGAGAAAAACGATATTCCTCTGCTACTATACTGCTTTAGAATTCCATTCAAAAACCACATCGCTCTGATCCCCGGCTGACACAGATCACTGTAATGCCGATTGAATGTCCTGATTCAATGGCACCACTGCTTTTCTTGTTGGCTTGTTCTATTTTTATATCCCTATTCATAAACATGTACAAAAAGGTTGTACTATGTGATTGCGAGGGATGAATGATGAGCCAATATTATGAGTCAAGTTCAAACAAAGTGAATACCCAGGAGCATGATGTCATTATGAGGGGCAGAAGGCTGCTGGATATTACAGGAGTCAAACAGGTAGAGAGCTTTGATAATGAAGAGTTTTTACTGGAAACGGTGATGGGGTTCCTGGCGATTAGAGGGCAGAATCTGCAGATGAAGAATTTGGATGTGGATAAGGGAATTGTTTCCATTAAGGGGAAGGTATTTGACCTTGTTTATATAGACGATCAGAATGGAGATAAAGCTAAAGGTTTCTTTAGCAAGTTATTCCGATGACACTGACCACTCAATTTATAACTATGCTGGCCATGATCGGCATGGGAAGTGTCTTTGGGGCTGCCCTTGATACCTATAATCGTTTCCTCAAGAGGACCAGGCGGAAGAGCTGGATTGTTTTTATTAATGACATCCTTTTTTGGCTGCTGCAGGGATTGGCTATCTTTTATATTTTATTCTTGGTTAATAAGGGAGAACTAAGGTTTTATATCTTTGTTGCTCTGCTATGCGGTTTTGCCGCTTACCAAAGTCTATTTAAAAAAGTGTATTTGCGGGTATTGGAGATTTCCATCAGAATGGCGATCTCCATATACCGCTTTTTAGTTAAGGCATTTACTTTAGTTATCTATAGACCCTTCCAAGGACTTATAACTGCGTTGATTGCCCTAACTGTTATGCTTGGGAAGGGACTTTATTCCCTTTTAAAGGTAATTTTAAGGGTCATTTGGTTTACTGTGAAGGTGGCTTTCATGCCTGTCAAATGGATTTTGTCACTTTTGTGGAAACTTTTGCCGAAAAATATTAAAAAATCCGTCGAGAAGTTATATAATAAATTGGCAGGATATTTACAGCAAACAAAGAATTATGTTTTAAAGTGGATCGCAAAGTGGAAAAAGCATAAAGAGTAAGGAGGGAATGCGAAAATGAGTGTCAGCAAGAAGAGGAATATAGCCAAAATTGAAACAAGCTATGTCAGACAGCAGGAAGCCGCAGAGATCAGTGCGGGCCGGAAAAGAAAGCTTTTATTTAGAAGATTAGCAGCTTTTTTTACACTGGCATCCGTACTTTCTTTTTTTATGATCTCTACACTCGTTTCGCAATCTGCCGCTCTGGAGGAAAAAGTGGAAGAGAAAAACCGGCTTGACAAGGAGCTTGCAGCGCTAAAGAAGAAGGAAGTCATTCTTGAAGAGGAAATTGTAAAATTGAATGATGATGAATATATAGCGAAGCTTGCCAGGAAGGATTATTTCTTATCCGACAATAATGAGATCATTTTTAATCTCCCTGAAGAGACAGATAAAGATAAACAGAATAAGGAAAAATCAACCGACTAGAGGCTGTATTGACACTCTTTTTTTGGATTCTGTATAATATATAGAAAGTATGATTTATCGCAGATTAACAGGCAGTAACCCTTCGCTTATAAAGTAAGTAAGGCTTGTTGAGGTTATTAAAAAGGGAACTGCCTGTAAAGGCCCGATTAAAAGAACTCAGACTAAAAACGCCACATACTGTGGCAACGTCTGAGTGACCCGCATCGTGCGGGCCTCAACTAACCATCAGAGAATGTGTGTGAAAATATAATTCTGTAAAGCTTGGAAGAGCTGTAGATGTATTATGTCATAATCACTAAATACCCTGATGGAAGTTTCACTTTATATCTTTCAAGGAGGCAATTTTTTTAATGTCAATCGAAGTAGGCAGCAAGTTACAAGGAAAGGTCACAGGTATTACAAATTTCGGAGCATTTGTGGAGCTGCCGGAAGGCTCAACCGGTCTAGTGCACATAAGTGAAGTCGCAGACAATTATGTCAAAGATATTAATGATCACCTAAAAGTAGGTGACATGGTCGAAGTGAAAGTCATTAATGTCGAAAAAGATGGCAAGATCGGTTTATCCATCAAGAAGGCAAAAGACCGGCCTGAGCGATCTGAAAGACCTGAAAGAGGCGACAGAAAAGAATACAGAGGACATTCAAATTCTGGCCGTCCGCGTCATGGCAGAACAAACGATAACCGTCCATCCAAAGAGAATTTCGAATCAAAGATGGCTCGATTCTTAAAGGATAGTGAAGATCGTCTGTCATCGCTAAAGCGCAATACTGAATCCAAACGTGGAGGAAGAGGCGCAAGACGAGGATAACTTGCTGCTGATCTTGATATAAAGCAGAGTAGATTAAAACAAGTCCGGACCGGGCTTGTTTTTTTGTGCTCTTTTAAAAGTTTAGTAATTTTTTAGTTTGATTATTAAACTTTTCTTTATATCAAAAAAGCATCAGCCTTAGGCTGACGCTTCTTTGATATGACCCGTACGGGATTCGAACCCGTGTTACCGCCGTGAAAGGGCGGTGTCTTAACCGCTTGACCAACGGGCCGTGATAAGTATGAATGTTTTCAGCGCGTAGGGGGCTCGAGGTCATAAGCCAATCTGTCAAAAAGGTAAAGTACAACCTTTCTGCACCTTGTCTTATGCTTGAGGTCCGCAGGATGCGGGTCATGCAGACGTTGCCACAGGACGTGGCGCTTTTAGTATGCTTCCCTTTACGCGCTTCCGCATTCCAGATAGCGGCGGAGGGGATCGAACCCCCGACCTCACGGGTATGAACCGTACGCTCTAGCCAGCTGAGCTACACCGCCATATTTTTATAGATTCACAGTTGTGCCTTAAAGCACAAGATTTATAATACAAAGATTTAAATAGGAAGTCAATAAAATATTAAAAGAAATATGTCGCAATTCCACCCAGATGCTTCGTCAATTTTTTCCAATCAGTTGTACTTTCCATAAAGCAACCTTCCCAAGGTTTTTCTTTGCTTTTTTTGTAAATGTGCTGCAAATCTTCTGCAAGAATAGACTTAAATATTGTTATCTGACCCCATATAAGGTGGAAAACCGTCGAACGAAAAATCAAGGCTTGTCCGCTATTTTGACAAACTTCTGATGCGCTGGCTTTTATAATTGTCAGCAACGATAAAAATATGGGGAGTGTAGTTTAATGGAAAAGGTAGAAAGGAATGTAATGGAGCCGATCGGAGAAGTACCATTTAATAAACCGAAACTGGAATTTGCCAAAGGCTTAAAAAAACTCCAATCTGGGTTGGAGAATTTCTTTCTTAAAAAAGGCTATGTTCTGTTGATCATTGGCTTTTTGCTTGGAAGAGCCTTGATATTAGCGAAACTAACCCCTTTCAGTCTTCCGTTTTTCGCTGCGGTTTATTTTATTAGAAGAGATAAGGCCCCGCTCGCATTGGTGGGATTAATTGCAGGTGCCGCAACTTTATCCATATCGAATGCTGTATCAGCTTTCGGAATCACATTCATATTTTTGTTTGCCTTCAGGGTTTCAAAGAAATGGCTGCAAAATGAAATCAGGGCTTTACCCTTCTATGTGTTTTTCACCATTTTGGCAGGAAGGCTACTAGAGACGTTTATTATTAAGAGCCAGCTGACCTTATATGATGGAATGATGGCTGGTGTTGAATCCAGTCTGGGTTTTATTCTGACGCTTATATTTCTTCAAGGCCTTCCGCTGTTGTCAATTAATAAGCGCAGGCAATCACTGAAAACAGAAGAAATCGTGTGTCTTATTATTATGCTGGCTTCTGTCATGACAGGAACGATCGGATGGACAGTCTATGATCTTTCGGTAGAGCATATTATGTCCCGCTATCTTGTCTTGCTGTTTTCATTTGTAGCAGGTGCAACTGTCGGCTCTACTGTAGGGGTTGTAACAGGATTAATATTTTCCCTTGCCAATATATCAAGTTTCTATCATATGAGTTTGCTTGCATTTTCAGGGTTGCTTGGCGGCCTTTTAAAAGAAGGGAAAAAGTTCGGTGTGGCATTTGGGCTGCTGATAGCAACGCTGCTGATGGGGATGTATGGTGAAGGAAGCGGAAACTTGATGAAGACCTTGTCAGAAACAGGCGCAGCGATATTATTATTTCTCTTAACCCCTCAAGCTTTAACTTCAAAGTTAGCAAAGCACATACCAGGAACACCGGAGTATGCCGCAGAACAGCAGCATTATATGCGAAAGATGCGGGATGTGACCGCACAGCGGGTTGCACAGTTTTCAAGTGTATTTCAAGCCTTATCCAAAAGCTTCTCTGCCCACGATGTGCCGTCGGAATGGGAAGACAGTAAAGAAAATGAAAGAGAAATGGATTATTTTTTAAGCAATGTAACAGAAACAACATGTCAAACTTGCTTCAAGAAAGACCATTGCTGGTCAAAGAACTTTAATACAACCTATGAATATATGATGGATATTATGCATGATGTGGACAATAATCAGGGTGCCCTATCTCCAAAGCTTGCGAGGGATTGGGAAAAATACTGTACTAGATCCAAAAAAGTGACAGAAGCAGTCCAGCAGGAGCTGACCTACTTTAAGGCTAACCAAAAGCTGAAAAAGCAGGTCCAGGAAAGCAGAAGGCTTGTGGCTGACCAGTTGATGGGTGTTTCTGAAGTGATGGGCGACTTTGCGAAAGAGATTCAAAGGGAACGGGAGAACCATCATAAACAGGAAGAGCAGATCCTGGAGGCAATACAGGAATTTGGCATTCATATCGAACAAGTTGAAATATATAGTCTGGAACAGGGGAATGTCGACATTGATATGACCATTCCATATTGCCAGGGACATGGAGAATGTGAAAAGCTGATTGCCCCGATGTTATCTGATATTCTCGGAGAAACGATATTAGTAAATTCAGAGGAATGCGCTGCATTTCCAAATGGCTTTTGCCATGTAACCTTCCGTTCGGCCAAGGCCTATGCGGTAGAAACAGGAGTTGCGCATGCAGCGAAAGACGGCGGGTTTATCTCAGGTGACAGTTATTCAACCATAGAATTGGGATGCGGCAAATATGCCATTGCCATCAGTGATGGAATGGGCAACGGAGAGCGTGCCCATGCGGAAAGTAAAGAAACACTTCAGCTGCTGCAAAAAATTCTACAATCCGGAATAGAGGAGCAGGTTGCAATCAAGTCAGTTAATTCAGTCCTATCTTTAAGGACGACAGATGAGATTTTTTCAACTTTGGATTTGGCCATTATTGATCTGCAAAATGCCGAC
Organism: Bacillus sp. ISL-47; assembly: GCF_018613175.1. Classification (NCBI taxonomy): domain Bacteria; kingdom Bacillati; phylum Bacillota; class Bacilli; order Caryophanales; family Bacillaceae; genus Bacillus; species Bacillus sp. ISL-47. The sequence continues at coordinate 19,626 of NZ_JAGGQS010000029.1, forward strand.
GCGAAATTTTTGAAAATTGGATCAACTCCAAGTTTTGTTAAACGAGGCCATAAAGTGATGAAGATTCAGGCCAGCAATCTTCCAATGGGAATTATCCAGGAATTTGATGTAGATGTTGTGAGTGAGCAGCTTAAAGCCGGCGACTTATTAATCATGATGAGTGATGGCGTTTTTGAAGGGCCGAAGCATGTTGAGAATTTTGATTTGTGGATGAAGCGGAAAATAACAGAGTTAAAGACAGAAGACCCTCAGGAAGTGGCAGATTTAATTATGGAAGAAGTCATTAGATCCAGATCAGGAAATATTGAAGATGACATGACCGTATTGGTATCAAGGATCAAACATAATACACCTAAATGGACAAGTATCCCTGTACATGCTATACGCCAAAAAGCCAACTGATTAATTTGCTCATAACAAAGTCATTCTATGTATATTTCCCTTTTTTTCAGTCGAAAATGGTAACAACTCAGAAGTGGAGGGGAGATTATGAAAACAGGTACACTTAAGCAAATCTTGCTGATAACAGATGGATGTTCGAATCAGGGTGAAGATCCAATTGCGATGGCTGCCTTGGCAAAGGAGCAGGGGATTACAGTCAATGTAATAGGAGTCATGGAGCATGATGTAATTGATGAGCAGGGTTTGAGCGAGATCGAAGGGATTGCTATGTCTGGCGGCGGAGTTAGTCAGGTTGTCTATGCACAGCAGCTGTCGCAGACGGTGCAAATGGTCACAAGGAAAGCAATGACCCAAACTCTCCAGGGAGTTGTGAACAAAGAGCTGCAGCAAATTTTGGGCGGTGCGAAAACAATGGAAGACCTTCCTCCTGAACAGCGGGGAGAGGTCATGGAAGTAGTTGATGAACTTGGTGAGACAGTCGAACTTGAAGTGCTGGTATTGGTCGATACAAGTGCAAGTATGAAGCATAAGCTCCCAACAGTAAAAGAAGCACTGTTAGATCTATCTTTAAGCCTGAATGCCCGTTCCGGTGATAATCGTTTTTCCGTTTTTGTATTTCCCGGGAAAAAGAAAGATGTCGAAAAATTGCTGGACTGGACACCAAAGCTTGAGTCACTCACAAGCATCTTCTCTAAATTGACAACAGGCGGCATTACACCAACTGGTCCTGCCATTCGTGAAGCACTCACATATTTTAAGAAAAAACGTTCATTAAGGAGTCTGCTTTCCCGTGATGATGATGATGAATCATTCTTTGAAGAGTCAGTGTAAAGTCAACCCTGGTACCGTGATTGAAGGAAAGTGGCACCGCAATCGTTACACCATTTTGAAGGAATTGGGTTACGGTGCCAATGGGATTGTTTATTTGGCAAAAGGCCAAAATCAGCAGGTTGCTTTGAAAATGAGCGATAACGGGATGTCCATAACCTCTGAAGTGAACGTCCTCAAATCCTTTGCAAAGGTCCAAGGCTCTGCCCTCGGACCTTCTTTGCTTGATGTAGATGATTGGGAAAGAAGAAGCGGCAAAGTTTCCTTCTATGTTATGGAATACATACAAGGCCCAGATTTGTTGACGTTTATTCAACAAAAGGGACCATCCTGGACGGGTGTCTTAATCGTTCAGCTGTTAAGTGATCTGGAAGCATTGCATATGAACGGGTGGGTTTTTGGAGATTTAAAGCCCGACAATTTGATTGTAACAGGGCCTCCGCCCAAAATACGCACAATCGACGTTGGAGGAACCACAGTCCAGGGAAGGGCCATTAAGGAATTCACCGAGTTTTATGACAGGGGCTATTGGGGACTTGGGACGCGGAAGGCTGATCCTGCTTATGATTTATTTGCTGCCGCAATGATTTTAATTAATACAGCTTATCCGAAAAGGTTCTCAAAAAGCACCGGAGATCTCAAACAGCTAAAATTGATGGTCCGCCAAAAGAAGGAACTTTTGAAATATGAAGATGTTATCTTAAACGCGCTTCAAGGCCATTATGCCTCGGCTGATGAAATGAGAAATGATTTGCTCCAGCTTACACGTACAAGCTCAGGACAAAAGAGTACACCTAACCGGAAAAACAGCCAAACAACCAGACGCCAGCCTGTCAGCCGGCAGGCATACATTCAAAAAAAGAAAAAGGGAGGCTTTATTGAAACTGTCTTAATCGTTCTGATTGTGACAATTCTATATTTCTTATATATATATGGACAGCTTCTTTAATCTCTTAGATTTTTTTTTTAGTCCGCTCAAATCACCAAAGTGCCCATAACCAACAATGAGCTTTAACATCGCCAATTTGTAAATTTTGAAACTTTTTAGTGTTAAGGCCGTAAATGAAGGTTACATATTCCCTTTTGATATTTACATGTAAAAAATGATATGCTTTTCTATACACAAGGATTATATGGATCATGGCAAGGGTAAAGAAAAATATATTTAACAATGGATAAGGAAGTAGCTTATGCTCGAAGAAAAAGTTAGAGCTTTCCTTAAGAGAAAGGGAATTGAATTAAATAATAAGAAGCTCTTGATTGGGGTATCAGGCGGCCCCGATTCAATCGCCCTGCTCCATTATTTTTGGAGCTTTAAACATCTTTTTAATGTTGAAATAGTAGCTGCACATGTCGATCATATGTTTAGAGGTGATGAATCTTACCAGGACGCAATGTTTGTCAGGAATTATTGCATGGAAAAGGAAATTACCTTTGAAATGGAACAAGTTGATGTTCCTGAGTATATAGCGAAGACGGAAAAGAGTTCCCAAGCAGCAGCAAGGGATTGCAGATACAGCTTTTTTAGAAAAATAGCTGAAAAACATGATGTGGATTACATTGCATTAGGCCATCATGGAGATGACCAGGTAGAAACTGTTTTAATGCGGTTAACAAGGGGAAGTACCGGGAAAGCTAGAGCAGGAATACCTTTTATGCGTCCATTTGCAAACTGCCTTATCATTCGTCCGTTTTTATGCCTGAACAGAAACGAAATTGAGCAGTATTGCCTTAAAGAGGGGCTTAACCCGCGAAGGGACCCGAGCAATGAAAAAAGCATTTACAGCCGAAACCGCTTCAGAAAAGAGGTGCTCCCATTCCTGAGAGAAGAAAACCCTCAGGTTCATGAGCATTTTCAAAGATTTAGTGAAGATTTGCAAAGTGATGAAGCGTATCTGCAGGAATTAACTGTCCAAAAAATGAATACAGTAATGGAAAAGAAATCACATGAGGAAATTAGCTTGGATATTGATGCTTTTGAGGCAATGCCAATGCCTTTACAAAGGAGAGGTATTCAACTAATATTAAACTATCTTTATAAGGAAATGCCTGCATCTTTATCCGCATCTCATATAGAGAGCATTTTTTCCTTAATGAAAAGTCCTCATCCATCAAGAAAATTAAATTTCCCAAATGATTTACATATTGTACGCTCCTACCGGAAATGCCATTTCCAATTCTCGAAGGAACCTGTACAATCCTATCGGTTTCAAGTCTTCGAACCTGCAATCATTCGACTCCCAAACGGCGGATCCATTATATTTGAATATACTGACTGTCCTGATGGAAATCTAAACAATGATGCACTGCTTTTAGATAGGGAAGATGTTTCTCTTCCGCTTATTATAAGAACGAGAGAAGCCGGAGACCGCATGACTATCAAAGGAATGCAGGGAACCAAGAAACTTAAGAACATTTTCATTGATTATAAAATACCGCTGCAGGAAAGGGAAACATGGCCAATCGTTACAGATATGCATGGCCGAATTTTATGGATTCCCGGCTTAAAAAAATCTCATTATTCAATGCAGCAAACGTCTGGTGCTAGTTATATTTTTTTAAAATACATAAAGCAATGATCTTCTAGGGGGCACAATAAATGATGAAAAATGATATTGAGAAAGTATTAATTTCAGAAGAGGAGCTGCAGGATAAAATTAAGTCGCTTGCTGCTGAACTTACTGAAGAATACAAGGAACGATTCCCGCTGGCAATTGGGGTTCTAAAAGGGGCTATGCCTTTCATGAGCGACCTTTTGAAGCGCGTGGATACATACCTTGAGATGGATTTCATGGATGTATCAAGCTACGGCAATGCAATGGTTTCTTCAGGTGAAGTAAAAATCCTAAAAGACCTTGATACATCCGTAGAAGGAAGAGATATCCTTATTATTGAAGATATTATCGACAGCGGTTTGACGCTTAGCTATCTTGTGGAGCTTTTCCGTTACAGAAAAGCTAAAAGCATCAAGATTGTTACGCTGCTTGATAAGCCGACAGGCAGAAAAGCTGATATCAAAGCAGATTATGTAGGCTTTATCGTTCCAGATGAATTTGTAGTGGGCTATGGATTGGATTACGCAGAAAAATACCGCAATCTTCCTTATATTGGAGTCCTTAAGCCACAGGTATACAGCAATAATGATTAAGTAAACCATAAGGTTAATATTGAGTTAAAGCCCTTTACTGAAAAGAGAAACACCCGGTTTTGAAAAGTCTAATTCCTTGTATTGGCATGATTTTCTATGATACTATACACTATAGTTTGTTTACCGTGGGAGGAGGTAAGGGATGAATCGGATCTTCCGGAATACCATCTTTTATTTATTAATATTTTTAGTCATTATTGGAGTTGTCAGCTTTTTTAACGGCAACAATGAACCAACTGAGCACATCTCTTATAATAAATTTGTCGATGAATTAGAAAGTGGCAAAATTACGTCAGTTTCGTTACAGCCCGAGAGAGGTGTCTTTGAAGTACGGGGACAGCTTGAAGGATATGAGGAAGGAAAATACTTCCTGACTTATATCATGAATAATGATAATATCCTTGACCGAATTGATGAAATGGCTCAAACATCTGAGGTTGAAGTAATGCCTGCCAAGGAAACAAGCGGCTGGGTAACATTCTTTACTTCAATCATACCTTTCATCATTATCTTTATTTTATTCTTCTTCCTGCTGAACCAGGCGCAGGGCGGAGGAAGCCGTGTGATGAATTTCGGGAAAAGCAAAGCCAAGCTTTACGATGAAAGCAAAAAGAAAGTACGTTTTAAAGATGTAGCAGGAGCCGATGAGGAAAAGCAGGAACTTGTTGAGGTCGTTGAGTTTCTTAAAGACCCGCGCAAGTTTGCTGAACTTGGAGCAAGAATTCCTAAGGGGGTACTTCTTGTAGGACCTCCCGGAACAGGTAAAACCTTGCTTGCACGAGCAGCTGCCGGTGAAGCAGGCGTTCCATTCTTCTCAATAAGCGGTTCTGATTTCGTTGAAATGTTCGTAGGTGTGGGTGCTTCCCGTGTCCGTGACCTATTCGAAAATGCGAAAAAGAACGCTCCATGTATTATTTTTATCGATGAAATTGATGCTGTGGGGCGCCAGCGTGGTGCCGGCCTTGGCGGCGGACATGACGAACGTGAGCAGACCCTTAACCAGCTTCTAGTTGAAATGGATGGATTTGGAGCTAATGAAGGAATTATTATCATTGCTGCAACTAACCGTCCAGATATTCTTGACCCGGCATTATTGCGTCCGGGACGTTTTGACAGACAGATTACGGTTGACCGCCCAGATGTCAAGGGCCGTGAAGCAGTGCTTAAAGTACATGCCCGCAACAAGCCTTTGGATGAGTCAGTAAACCTAAAGAGCATTGCCATGCGCACACCTGGATTTTCGGGTGCAGACCTTGAAAATCTATTGAATGAAGCAGCGCTTGTAGCTGCTCGCCGAAATAAGAAAAAAGTCGATATGGAAGATATTGATGAAGCAACAGACCGCGTTATTGCGGGACCAGCTAAGAAAAGCCGTGTTATTTCCCAAAAGGAAAGAAACATTGTTGCTTTCCATGAAGCAGGCCATACAGTTATCGGTTTAGTGCTTGATGAAGCTGAAATGGTTCATAAAGTAACGATCGTACCTCGTGGCCAGGCAGGCGGATACGCTGTTATGCTTCCGAAAGAAGACCGCTACTTCCAGACTAAGCCGGAGCTTCTTGATAAGATTGTCGGCTTGCTTGGCGGACGTGTTGCGGAAGAAATCGTGTTTGGTGAAGTGAGTACAGGTGCCCATAATGACTTTCAGCGTGCGACAGGCATTGCCCGCCGCATGGTAACCGAATTTGGTATGAGCGACAAGCTTGGGCCATTGCAGTTCGGACAGTCTCAGGGCGGCCAGGTCTTCCTTGGACGTGACTTCCATAATGAACAGAACTATTCAGATGCTATCGCATATGAAATCGATCTTGAAATCCAGCGCATCATCAAGGAATCTTATGAAAGAGCGAGAAAGCTCTTAACAGAAAATCGTGATAAGCTGAATCTAATCGCAAATACATTGCTTGAAGTCGAAACGCTTGATGCAGAGCAAATCAAACATTTATCGGAACATGGCAGGCTTCCTGATCGTGCAGTGGCAGCCATTGAAAGTGCCGATGACGTTAAAGTGAATATCAGCATTAAAAAAGATGATCCTGCTGAATCAGGAGATATCCCTGAAGCACGGGAAGGTTCAAGTCCTGCAGAAGCGGAAACGCCTCCTGCTATTGATGAGGAACGCAAGGATAAATAAGAAAAGCGCCTTTTGGGCGCTTTTTTTGCTTGTTTTCGTACTTGCTCCGGCAATTGATATTTCCTATTACACGAATCTATAGGAGTTATGATATGATGTTTGCAGTGTACAAAAAATTAAGTGGCGCTTCTGCTAAATAAATATAAAGTGGTGAGAATGTTGATCTTTGTTTTTGATGTAGGAAATACGAACATTGTTCTGGGTGTCTATGACCGTGATGAATTAAAACATCACTGGAGAATCGAAACTAACCGCAATAAAACAGAAGATGAGTATGGAATGATTATTAAGTCTTTGTTTGAACATGTAAACCTTTCTTTTTCTGATATAGACGGTATTATTATTTCTTCAGTGGTGCCGCCAATCATGTTTTCACTCGAAAGAATGTGCCAGAAATATTTCCATGTTAAGCCCCTTGTTGTAGGTCCAGGGATAAAAACAGGATTAAATATTAAATATGAAAACCCGAGAGAAGTTGGTGCCGACCGTATCGTCAATGCAATTGCAGCGATTCATGAATATGGCAGCCCGCTCGTTATTGTTGATTTCGGAACTGCAACTACTTATTGTTATATAAATGAACATAAGCAGTATATGGGCGGAGCGATTGCTCCGGGAATAGGCATTTCAACTGAGGCGCTTTATTCGCGTGCCGCAAAGCTACCAAGAATTGAAATTGCACGTCCAGACCATATTGTTGGGAAAAATACAGTGGCTGCCATGCAGGCAGGCATCCTATATGGTTACGTTGGCCAGGTAGAAGGTATAGTAAAAAGAATGAAGGACCAGGCAGCCAAGAGTCCAACTGTAATTGCGACTGGGGGGCTTGCGAGCCTTATTGCCCAGGAGTCTGAAATCATTGATATTGTTGATCCATTTTTAACATTAAAGGGTTTGCAGATTATTTATAAAAGAAATATGGAAACCCTAAAAAAATAGCACGTTAGTTTAACATAGAGCCGCTGATAACCATGGCGGTTTTTCTGGAAAGGAGCAAGAAATGAACGATTATTTAGTTAAAGCACTTGCGTATAATGGACAGGTTCGTGCTTATGCGGCCCGCACTACGGAAACAGTTGGAGAGGGGCAGCGAAGACATTATACATGGCCCACTGCTTCTGCTGCACTGGGCAGAGCGATGACTGCCGGCGTTATGATGGGAGCTATGCTTAAAGGTGATAATAAGCTGACTATCAAAATTGAAGGCGGCGGTCCGCTTGGCGCTATCCTTGTAGACAGCAATGCAAAGGGAGAGGTGCGCGGTTATGTTACAAACCCGCAAACACACTTTGACCTTAACGAGCAAGGTAAGCTTGATGTGCGCCGTGCGGTCGGTACGGAAGGTACATTAACAGTTGTAAAAGACATTGGGATGAGGGACCATTTCACTGGACAAGTTCCTCTTATTTCTGGAGAACTGGGAGAAGATTTCACATACTACTTTGTAACTTCTGAGCAGGTACCTTCTTCAGTTGGAGTGGGTGTATTAGTTAACCCTGATAACACAATTCTTGCTGCAGGCGGATTTATTCTGCAGTTAATGCCAGGGACTGACGACGAGACCATATCGATAATTGAAAACAGGCTTAAAGAGATGCCTCCTGTTTCAAAGCTTATTCAGCAAGGGTTGAAGCCAGAGGAACTGCTGGAAACCATTTTGGGCAAAGACCAGGTGAAATTCCTTGAGAAAATGCCTGTTTCCTTTACATGTACATGTTCAAAAGACCGTTTTGCCAATGCAATTATCAGTTTAGGGGAAAATGAAATTCAGGAAATGATTGATGAAGATGGCGAAGCTGAGGCTTCCTGCCATTTCTGTAATGAAAAATATCATTATTCAAAAGAAGAGCTGGAAGAACTAAAGAAAGAAGCTGAATAATTGCATTTCTTCTTGGGGGAGGAACAGTTGCAGTTGAAAAAGAAGCACCTATGGATGGTTATTGCTGGACTGATTTTACTCAATTGTATCACACTGGTTCTTTTGCTTCTTAAAGGTGAAGGAAGCAATGGGGAAGCAGTTGCAAAAGTCGGCAAGGAAAAGATCACTCGGCAGGAGTGGCTGACTGAAATGGAAGCAAGATATGGAAAAAGCACCTTAAATGAATTAGTTGATCAAAAGGTTATTGAGAACGCCGGTAAAAAATATGGCATTAAAATTTCGGATCAGGCAGTGGATCAGGAATTAAAAATGGTAAAAACAATGTACGGAAGCGATTTTTCTGAAAAGACAACAGAAGATAAATGGAGAAGGCAAATTAAAAATAATTTGATACTTGAAGAGCTTTTAACAAGGGACGTAGCTGTTTCAGAAGAAGAGATGAAACAATACTTCGAGCAAAACAGCAGCCAATTTAATGTGCCTGATTCTTACCAAATATCCCAGATTGTCGTTAAAACAAAAGAAGAAGCGGAACAGACCTTAAAGGAATTAGAGCAGGGTTCAAGCTTTTCTGTACTGGCAATGGAACGTTCTATCGATGAATTTACAGCTAACCAGGGAGGGAACGCCGGTTATATCAGTGAAGATGATGAGCATATTTCAGCAGACTTCCTCGATCAGGTTAAAAGTCTTAAGCCGGAGGAATGGAGCGAGGCGATTAAAACAGAAGAGGGCTATGCAGTTGTTATGCTTCATGAGCATCTTAAAGGTGAGAGCTATTCCTACAAAGAAGTGAAAAATCTTATCCGCCGCCAAATTGCTCTTGAGCAAATGGATGTTCCTGTCTCGGCAAAACCTTTTTGGAAAGAAACAGATGTTGAATGGTTTTACGGAGAAGAAGAAGCACAATAGTTATGAAAAACACGGAAACTTTCCGTGTTTTTTGCTACATAAAAAAACAAGAAAGTTTTTATGATAAGTGAGTATGAATAATAATTAAGGGTAATTTAATCAAGATGAAAAAAGTATGAATTTTCTTTTAAATGGGCGTTTATATGTTTTAAAATAATTGACATCACCAATAAAAATTGGTAAATTTGTATTAAACCAATAAAAATACTCGGAAATAGGGAGTGGGGAAAATGGTACGTGTAGCAAATACAATCGCAGATCTTGTTGGCCAGACACCAATTGTAAAACTAAATCGTTTAGTTGATGAAAATAGTGCAGATGTTTATCTGAAACTGGAATACATGAATCCAGGAAGCAGCGTGAAAGACCGTATTGCCCTGGCAATGATTAATGCTGGAGAGAAAAATGGGAACCTGAAGCAGGGAGACACGATTATTGAACCAACGAGCGGCAACACAGGAATTGGTTTAGCTATGATCGCGGCTGCAAAAGGATATAAGGCGGTTTTGGTAATGCCTGAGACGATGAGTATGGAGCGACGCAACCTGCTTCGTGCTTATGGTGCAGAACTTGTACTAACGCCTGGACCGGAAGGAATGAATGGAGCGATTCGTAAAGCTACAGAATTGGCTAAGGAAAATGGGTATTTTATGCCACAGCAGTTTGAAAATCCTGCAAATCCCGAAGTTCATCGTTTAACAACAGGGCCAGAAATTGCAGAGCAAATGGGCGACCAGCTTGATGCCTTTATTTCAGGAATTGGAACGGGCGGAACGATTACAGGGGCAGGAGAAGTGCTTCGCAAAAAATATGATAACATTAAAATATATGCGGTTGAGCCAACTGATTCACCTGTACTATCAGGCGGCAAGCCTGGTCCACATAAAATTCAAGGTATTGGTGCGGGGTTTGTTCCAGATACTCTTGATACAAAAATTTATGATGAAGTCATTCAAATATCAAATGATGAGGCATTTGAATTTGCCCGCCGCACGGCCAAAGAAGAAGGAATCCTTGGCGGTATTTCCTCGGGTGCTGCCATCTGTGCAGCATTAAAAGTTGCTAAAGAGCTTGGCAGAGGCAAAAAGGTGCTGGCAATTATTCCAAGTAACGGAGAGCGTTATTTAAGTACTCCTTTATATCAATTCGAAACCGAATAATAATAGAGGCAGCGGTCTTTTGGCCGTTGCTTTTTTTGTATTTAATTTTGAATGGAATGTAACTCCTTGCAGTATGCAGATAAGCAATTTTAGACAAAAATTATGAAAGCTTGCCCTACATCATGTATGATGAAAAAGAGAAATATTTAGGGGTGACATTCTATTGAATCAACTTCACATACATGCAAAAAAGATACCTTTTTCATATCATCGTTTCTTCCGCCAATACCGCAGGCTGGCAGAAGGAAGAGAGCATCATGTTTTGCTTGAAAGCGGGAGAGGCGGCCGGTACAGCATCGCAGCTTTTGATCCGGAAGCAATTTTAACAGGTAAGGATTCCAAGCTTGAGATACGCCAGAATAGCCAAAGGCAAATACTTGAAGGAAATCCTCTTCACTTAATGCAGGATTGGCTAAACCAATATCAAGTGGAAAAGCTGGATGAACTCCCTGATTTTCAAGGAGGTGCTATCGGGTTTATTAGCTATGATTACGCACGGTATATTGAAAAGCTTCCGAATGATGCAAAAGATGACCTTCAAATACCTGATATACACTTTTTCGTGTATAAAGAGTTCTTTGTTTTTGACCATGAGAAGGGAACACTTTTTCTGCTTTTCTTATATGAAAAAGGAGAAGAGCAATCCATTGATAAAAGGACCAGGGAGTGGGAACAGATCTGGCAAGAAAATGATACGGAGCCTGCTGCTAAAGAGGGGCAGCAACGGAGTGACAAAGATTCTGATGTATCTATGAATGAAGAAGAGTTTATGTCCGCTGTACGGAGAGTACAGGAATATATTTCACAGGGAGATGTATTTCAGGTAAACCTGTCTGTGCGCCAAAGCCGCTCTATTCAGATGGAAGCGATGGAAGTGTACGAACAGCTGAGGGCTTTAAATCCGTCGCCGTATATGGGTTATTTTCATACCCCTGAATACCAGCTTGTGAGCGGATCACCGGAGCTTTTGATTAAGAAAAAGGGAAATGAAGTCAGCACTCGGCCGATTGCAGGGACAAGATCCCGCGGGAAGGACCATGAGGAGGACCTTAAGCTTGCCTGTGAGCTGATCGAAAATGAAAAAGAGCGTGCAGAGCACGTTATGCTGGTCGATTTAGAACGAAATGACCTGGGCAGGGTCTGTAAATATGGAACGGTTACAGTCGATGAGTTTATGGTGATTGAAAAATACTCGCATGTTATGCACATTGTCTCCAATGTAAAGGGACAAATTGCAGAAGGTAAAAATGCAGTTGATATAATCGATGCCGTATTTCCTGGTGGCACAATCACAGGAGCTCCAAAGGTCCGGACGATGGAAATTATTGAAGAGCTGGAGCCGGTTACAAGGGGACCGTACACAGGTTCGCTTGGATGGATTAACTTCAGCGGTGATCTGGAGCTAAATATTATTATACGGACGATGGTAGTGAAGGAAGGAAAGGCGCATGTTCAGGCAGGTGCCGGTATTGTAATTGATTCCAATCCAAAGAATGAATATAAAGAATCGCTGAAAAAGGCAATTGCTCTTTGGAAAGCAAAAGAACTCGCAGAACAGGCAAAAGGGGATCAGCTATGATATATATGATCGATAATTATGATTCTTTTACTTATAACCTCGTACAATATCTAGGTGAATTAGGCGAAGAGCTGCATGTTAAAAGAAACGATGAGACTTCCCTATCCGAAATAAGCGATTCGCAGCCCAAGTTTTTAATGATCTCTCCGGGACCGTGCAGCCCGAATGAAGCGGGCATCAGCCTAGAAGCGATTGAAGCATTTGCAGGGAAAATCCCTGTTTTTGGCGTTTGCCTTGGCCATCAGTCGGTTGCACAGGTGTTCGGTGGTGATGTGGTGCAGGCAGAACGGCTCATGCACGGAAAAACATCTGAGATTTTTCATGACGGTAAGACGATATTTAAAGGACTGCCTAACCCATTCCCGGCTACCCGCTACCATTCATTGATTGTCAAAAAGGAAACTCTCCCTTCTTGTCTGGAGGTATCTGCCTGGACGGCTGAAGGCGAAATAATGGCCCTGCGCCATAAGGAGCTCCCGGTTGAAGGAGTCCAATTCCATCCTGAATCGATAATGACTACGGCCGGCAAGGAATTACTGCAGAATTTTATTAATCACTATAAAACCACTTTGCTGACAGAGGGGCTATAAACCTTGTATATCTATTTGAACGGTGATGTGATTAAAAAAGAAGAGGCAGCGATATCTCCTTTTGACCATGGGTTCTTGTATGGCATGGGGCTTTTTGAAACTTTTCGGGTATATAACGGGCATCCATTTTTGCTTGATGACCATCTGGATCGGCTTAATCAAGGGTTAGAGGTTTTAAATATAGAAGCGAGCTTTACAAGGGGACAAGTGGCCGAAGCATTGGACAAGCTTCTTGAAAAAAACGGATTTAAAAATGCGTATATCAGGATGAATGTATCAGCGGGGACGGGAGAGATTGGCCTTCAGACTGATGCTTATAAAAAACCGAATACAATCATATTTTGCAAACCGCTTCCGCCTAGAATGCCTAGGCAGGAAAAGCGGGCAGTACGGCTGAAAATCCCCCGTAATACACCTGAAGGGGAAGAACGCTTAAAGTCACATCATTACTTAAATAATATCCTGGCAAAAAGAGAAGCTGGAAAAGATCCTGATATAGAAGGCGTATTTTTAACAAAGGAAGGCTTTTTGGCCGAAGGGGTTGTATCAAACCTATTCTGGATTAAAGATCATTTACTATTCACTCCATCTATTGAAACAGGTATCCTTAATGGCATTACCAGAAAATTTGTTATTAGGCTGGCAGAAGCAATGGGGTTGAGTGTGCGAGAAGGATTGTACAGGCCAGAGGACGTCTGGAAGGCGAATGAGGCTTTCGTGACCAATTCCATTCAGGAAATAGTACCGATCTCTTCATTTGATGGACACCCGTTGCCTGGTCTTTCCGGTGAAATAACATCAAAGCTCCTGTCATACTATGAACGGCAATGTGAACGTTTGTGGAGCAGGAAGGAAATGTAGGAGGATTCATAATGTCTAAAACAGCAATCCAATGCGGTTCATATACATTAGATTATGGTAACAAAACACTTGTTATGGGAATTCTGAATGCAACGCCTGATTCTTTTTCGGATGGCGGGAAATATAATCATCTAGATCAAGCCATCAAACATGCAATTGAAATGGTTGAAAACGGAGCGGATATTATAGACATTGGAGGAGAGTCAACGCGTCCCGGGTTTGCTGCAGTACCTGCACAGGAGGAACTGGAAAGGGTACTTCCTGTTATCGAGGCGATTTCAAAGGAAGTTGGTGTTCCCCTATCAATTGATACCTATAAGGCTGAAGTAGCGAAGAGGGCTATTGAAGCTGGAGCGCATATTATTAATGACGTATGGGGTGCGAAGGCAGATCCTGATATGGCAACCGTCGCAGCGGAAACACAGGTACCGATTATCTTGATGCATAATCGCAAAGACATGAAATATACATCATTTTTCCGTGACGTCATGAATGACTTGTATGAAAGTATCACATTGGTTAAGTCAGCCGGTGTAAAGGACGAGAACATTATCCTTGATCCGGGTATTGGTTTTGCGAAAGACCTGAACTATAACCTGGAAATGATGAGGGACTTGGACAAGCTTGTGGCAATCGGCTATCCTGTCCTGCTTGGAACATCAAAAAAGCGGATGATTGGAACAATCCTGGATCTTCCGGTCGAGGAGCGGACAGAAGGGACAGGAGCAACCGTTTGTTATGGAATCCAAAAGGGCTGCCAAATGATCCGCATTCATGATGTGAAGGAAATGAGCAGGATGGCAAAAATGATGGATGCCATGATGGGAAAAGGTGAGTACAATGGATAAAATCTATGTTAGCCAAATGGAGTTCTATGGGTACCATGGAGTCTTTCCTGAAGAAACCCGCCTCGGCCAGCGATTTGTTGTCGACTTGATTGTGGAAACAGACTTGAAAAAAGCCGGAGAAACAGATGATCTTGATGACTCCATTAACTATGGCGAGTTGTACACGGTTTGCAAAGAAGTTGTAGAGGGAAAGCCTTATAAGCTTGTAGAGGCAGTGGCAGAGAAGCTGGCAGGAGACCTGTTAGAACGTTTCCCGCCTATTTCCCAGCTGACTGTTAAAGTGATTAAGCCAGATCCACCCATTCCGGGACACTATAAATCGGTTGCAGTTGAAATTACGAGGGGCCGATAATGGAAAATACGGCTTATATTGCGCTTGGTTCCAACATTGGAAACCGTTTTGATAATTTAAAAGAAGCAATCGAAAGGATTGGTCAGCTTCCTGAAGTAGAAGTGGTAAATACTTCTTCTATCTATGAAACCGACCCGGTCGGCTATGAAAATCAAGAACAATTTCTAAATATGGCTATCCAAGTTTCAACAGCCTTAAACCCTTTTGAACTGCTGGATGTATGCCTGGAAATAGAATTGGATCTTGGCAGAAAAAGGGAAATCCGGTGGGGTCCCCGTACAATAGACCTTGACATTTTGCTGTATAATCACGAAAATATTGAAACAGAGAAGCTTATCGTTCCTCATCCTCGGATGCATGAAAGAGCATTTGTCGTTATTCCTCTTTTAGAGATTGACTCCAGCATCAGGCTTCCGAAGATGGAGAGGCCTCTTGATTCAATACTGGAGGATATACCTGACAGAGAGGGAGTTCGGATATGGAAGCGGAAAAATGGGGAAGACGTATTCGCGCTTTTCGAAAGTTAAAAGGCTTTACACAAGAAGGTTTTGCAAAAGAACTGGGTGTATCGGTTTCAATTTTAGGAGAAATTGAAAGAGGAAACCGATTGCCGGCCCCTGCCTTAATTGAGCAGATCGCTTTTGCGCTTAATGTTACACAAGAAGAATTGGCTCCAAAGCAGGAGCATGATTAATATATGCATTTCTAAAATTGGCTGTGTTAAAGTTCATTGTTAATATAGCCCCTGTTGAATGCAGCGGTAAATCAACAGGAGTTTGACAGAGCTTGAAATTAACGGGAGGTACAGTACAGCAATGTTCAAGATTGGCGATATTGAGATGAAAAATCGGGTTGTCCTTGCTCCCATGGCTGGAGTGTGCAACTCCGCTTTTCGTCTGACTGTAAAAGAATTCGGTGCCGGACTTGTCTGCGCCGAGATGGTCAGCGACAAAGGAATTGTTTTTAAAAACGAAAAAACAATGAACATGCTCTACATTGATGAAAGAGAAAAGCCCTTAAGCCTGCAGATCTTTGGAGGTAAAAGAGAAACGCTTGTTGAAGCGGCCAAATTCGTTGATAAAAATACAAATGCAGATATTATCGACATCAATATGGGATGCCCTGTTCCCAAAATCACAAAATGTGATGCAGGTGCTAAATGGCTCCTTGACCCAGATAAAATTTATGAAATGGTTTCTGCAGTAACAGATGCTGTTGAAAAGCCTGTTACAGTGAAAATGCGCATGGGCTGGGATGAAGATCACATCTATGCTGTTAAAAATGCTCAAGCTGTTGAGCGTGCAGGAGGTAAAGCAATAGCCCTTCACGGCCGTACACGTGTGCAGATGTATGAAGGAAAAGCGAATTGGGATATTATTCGCGAGGTTAAACAGAATATCAACATTCCGTTAATCGGAAATGGTGATGTGCAAACACCTCAGGATGCAAAGCGCATGCTAGACGAAACTGGCTGTGACGGAGTCATGATCGGCCGTGCCGCACTAGGAAACCCATGGATGATTTACCGGACAGTAAAATACCTTGAAACTGGAGAATTAATGGGTGAGCCTTCAGTACGCGAAAAAATTGATGTCTGTATTCTTCACCTTGACCGCCTGATTTCATTAAAAGGCGAAAACATCGCAATCCGCGAAATGAGAAAGCATACAGCATGGTATCTTAAAGGAATCCGCGGCAATGCGAAAGTCCGTAATGCCATCAATGAGTGCAATACAAGAGTAGAACTTGTAACTCTGCTAAACGCTCTTGTCATTGATGCAGAAGAAAAAGAAAGAAATCAAACCCAGGCTGTATAAGCGGCATAAAGTTTGACATGCTGTCTTTCTTTGCCTATAATACTTTTGATATAGAAAAACTGCCAGTGCATGAACTGGCAGTTTTTATTCTATTTAAATATTTGGGATGTCTGTTTTAACCTCATTGTGTAAAATAATAGAGATATACATTATTGAACTCGCAGTTCTTATGCGTACATAAAAAGATTTACAAAATGGAGATGATTTCAGTGAGCCAGAGTCATGAAGAATTAAATGACCAATTAAAAGTAAGACGCGAAAAAATGAACAGTCTTCGCCAAATGGGAATGGATCCGTTCGGGAAACGCTATGAGCGTTCTCATCAAAGCCAAGATCTGATTACAGAGTATGGAGAACTTGAAAAAGAAGATATTGAAGAAAAGGATGTTTCTGTCACACTGGCTGGCCGAATTATGACTAAACGCGGAAAAGGGAAAGCTGGTTTCGCTCATATACAAGATTTATCAGGCCAAATTCAAATCTATGTCCGTAAAGATGCAGTCGGAGAAGATAGCTACTCTATTTTCGAATCTGCTGATCTGGGAGATATCGTAGGGGTTACCGGAACACTTTTCAAAACAAAGGTGGGCGAACTGTCTGTCAAAGCCCAGGAGTTTGAACTTCTGACAAAATCCTTACGCCCGCTTCCTGATAAGTTCCACGGATTAAAAGATGTTGAACAGCGTTATCGCCAGCGTTACCTGGATCTTATTATGAGCCAGGAAAGCAAGCAAACTTTTATCACGCGCAGCCGCATTATTCAATCAATGCGCCGCTATCTTGATGACCATGGATATTTGGAAGTAGAAACGCCTATGATGCATTCGATTGCAGGCGGAGCATCAGCACGTCCTTTTATTACACACCACAATGCATTGGATATGGAGCTTTATATGCGTATCGCCATTGAGCTCCATTTGAAGCGCCTAATTGTCGGAGGCCTTGAAAAAGTTTATGAAATTGGACGGGTATTCCGGAATGAAGGTGTATCAACCCGTCACAATCCTGAATTTACGATGATTGAGTTATATGAAGCTTATGCAGACTACAGAGATATCATGAGTTTAACTGAAAACCTCATCGCCCACATCGCTCAGGAAGTGCTTGGAACGACTACTGTTCAATATGGTGAGTACGAGGTAAATCTTAAACCTGAATGGAAAAGGCTTCATATGGTAGATGCCATTAAAGAATATACAGGCGTTGATTTCTGGAAGGAAACAAGCAAGGAAGAAGCGCAGCAGCTTGCTAAAGAGCATGGGGTAGAAATTAAAGACAACATGGAATACGGCCATATTGTTAATGAATTCTTCGAGCAGAAGGTTGAAGAGAAGCTTATTCAGCCAACATTCATCTATGGACATCCAGTAGAGATTTCTCCGCTTGCAAAGAAAAACGACGAAGATCCGCGTTTTACAGATCGATTTGAGTTATTCATTGTAGCGCGTGAGCATGCAAATGCATTCACTGAGCTAAATGATCCAATTGACCAGCGTGAACGTTTTGAAGCGCAGCTTAAAGAACGTGAGCAAGGCAATGATGAAGCCCACATGATGGATGATGACTTCATTGAAGCTCTTGAATACGGTATGCCTCCAACAGGGGGACTGGGCATCGGAATTGACCGCATTGTCATGCTATTAACAAACTCTCCTTCTATTAGAGATGTTCTGTTATTCCCATTAATGCGCCATCGTTAATTAATAGCTCTATTTATAAAGGCAAAGCACAGGTAATGTGTTTTGCCTTTTTTATTTGGCTAAATCCGAGTGCAAGAGATCCTCGAACTATTAGAGGAAAACCTGCTTTGGATAAGACAGATTATACAGTCAGGTTTCTATGCAATTTCCTTTTTTGTGAGCAGAATAATGGGAATATTTTTTCTTTGTTTTTTAAGAATAAAAAAGAGAAAAACATATTGCAACTTGTCCGTTATGGTGATATATTTATATTCGTTGCTGCAAGACAGTGACTTACCAAAAAAGATTTTAAAAAAAGTTATTGACTCAGATAACTGAATCTGATAAGATAATAAAGTCGCCTTAAGCGGCGGATTGATCTTTGAAAACTGAACGAACAAAAACGTCAACGTTAATTCTTTAGTCTTTTTTAAAAAGACAACTTATGAGCTTAATCAACTCTTATATGGAGAGTTTGATCCTGGCTCAGGACGAACGCTGGCGGCGTGCCTAATACATGCAAGTCGAGCGGACGGATGGGAGCTTGCTCCCTGAAGTCAGCGGCGGACGGGTGAGTAACACGTGGGCAACCTGCCTGTAAGACTGGGATAACTTCGGGAAACCGGAGCTAATACCGGATAATTCTTTCCCTCACATGAGGGAAAGCTGAAAGATGGTTTCGGCTATCACTGAC